>JADLBT010000483.1 GCA_020847555.1 Gemmataceae bacterium | reverse complement strand
TCCGCGGCGCTGCAGGCGCGGCGCGGCAGGCGACCCATCGGGGTAGCTGCGGCGAGGTCGGCGATGGTGCGGCGGGTGGCCGTCTCGACCGCCGCTTCCCACGCGCGCTCGGCCGGCGGGAACGACGTGGTGATGCCGCGCGAGCTGTTCACGATTGCGCCAAGTCCGTCGGGTCGGAAGGCGGCGGCGGTGTCGGCGGCGCTTGCCCCCTGCGCGCCGTAGCCGGGCACGAGGAAGAGCGCGTTCGGGATGGCCTTGCGGAGCGCGGCCAACTCGGCGGGGTGCGTGGCGCCGACGACCGCCCCGACGTCGCCGAGTTCGCAGTTACCCACGTTCTCGCCGGCCCACGCACCGACCGCCTCGGCGACGTGCTGGAACACGGGCCGACCGTCGCAGACGAGATCCTGAAACTGGCCCGCGCCGGGGTTGCTCGTCCGCACCAGCACGAACACCCCCCGGTCGTCCCGGCGGGCGCTGCGCAGGAACGGCTCGATAGCGTCCCGCCCCAGGTACGGGTTGACGGTCAGCGCGTCTGCGTCCCACACCGGGCGGCGCCCCCCGGCGAGGGCCGTGCCGGCGAACGCCGCGTCGGCATACGCCTCGGCGGTGCTGGCGATGTCATTACGCTTGCCGTCGAGGATCGCGAGCAGGCCGTGGCGGCGGGCGCGGCGCAGAACCGCCTGCAGCGCGACCAGGCCAGCCGGCCCGCACGCCTCGAAGAACGCCATCTGCGGCTTGACGACCGCCACCAGCGGCGCCACCACGTCCAGCACCCGTGCGCAGAACTCCTCATATGCGCCGGCGACCGCCGCGAGCGTCCCCTGGTTGTGGCGCGTGCGGATTTCCTCGGGCAACTGATCCCAGCGCGGATCGAGCCCGACGCAGACGGAGTTGCCGCAGCGGCGGCAGGCAGCGGTGAGGCGGTCGGCGAAGTGTGCGGTCATGGGGAGATGGATACGAAAAAAGCCCACGGGGGCGACCCGCAGGCGAAGCGCCGGCGACTTGCCCCACGGGACGCAGCCCGTAGACTTTGGACGCTGGGACCGCTGGTTTACTTTTTGCCACGCTCACCAGGATGGGCGGGCTGGAGCAACTGACCTTCACCACACCGAGGGCCGCGTCCAGCGCGATGACGACCTTTAGCGTTTGTGCGAGAACCTCTCCCCCCGGCCCCCCTCCCCTCGCAGGGGAGGGGGGCCGGGGGGAGAGGTTCTCGCACAGGCGGTTAGATCGCGAGCCGGTCCAGGAGTTCCTCCGCCAGCTTCTGGTAGCGGTGGTGCAGCGCATCGAGCTTCTCCTGGCGCGTATGCTCGTCCAGATCCGGCGCGGCGTACCGATTCTGCTCGGCCAGATACCAGCGCGTCAACTCCGTCAGGTCGGTGAACGGCGGCGGCTCGTCGGTATGCCCGGCGTGTCTCAGGATGAGTGCCTCGAGTTCACGGCCGTGCTCCTCGACGTCTTCCGGTGGGTACTGATTGCCGAGGTAGCGCTGCACGAACTCGTCGAACATGCTGCGGGTGAAGCGCTCGCCCAGCTCCGGAGCGTAGCGCGCAAAGAGCTTCTCGGCCCGGAGACGGACCCGGGCGCGCCGGCGGTCGGCGTCGGTGAGCACCGGCTCCGGGGTTGGATCGGGGTGACGGACAACCTGCTGCGGTTCTCGGGCGGGAGGCGGTGCCGGAACCCACACCTGGTGCTGCTTGCCGCGCCCCAGCAGCGGACCGGCCATGAAATCGACCGCCGGCTGGACGATCCACGCCACCACCAGCACCACCCCGGTGACGAGCAGACCGCGCAGCGCTATGGCTGGTAGTTCGTTCGGGTCGAGCGTGCCCGCCGACAGGATCGCGTACCCACAGTAGAGGAGGAACGCCGCCAGGACCAGGCGCAGGCGACGGTGGATGAATACCAGGACCGGCAGCACGATCCAGAACGGGGCGAGAACGAGGCCGGCGGCGATGAAGCCGCGGACCGCGACCTTCAGGAGCTGTTGCGTCTCGAGTCCGCCGAGGGTGAAGTACGAGTATCCGGCGTAACCGAGGAACGCTGCCACCCCGAGCCGCATGCCCCACGAGTGCAGGGCGGGGAACGG
Organism: Gemmataceae bacterium; assembly: GCA_020847555.1. Next base: position 1,958 of record JADLBT010000483.1, on the reverse strand, counting down.
GGCCGCCATCTTGTTCCCCAGCAGGACGAGCAGGCCGACGACCAGGGCGACAAAGCACGGATCGGCCGCGTCGATGAACGCCAGCGCCTCGCGCGCCGCCCCGAGCAGGTCGATCGTACGCAGGGACTCCAGCAGGTCGGTCATGGCGCCTTCTCCTGGCCCTCTCCGTCGCGGTCTCCAGCTGGCTCCTGGGCCGTCAATCTATTGTACGCGCGCGGTTCGGGGGGGAGTCAACGGGAGGGAGTGGAGAAAGGCGGGCGGCTCATGGCTTGCCGCACTTCGCGCCCCGGAGGCGCTCGGCGAACGCGGCATGCTCGGCGGTGGTGAGCCCGCGCTGCACGGTCGCGACCAGCCGCGCCGAGTCCTGCTCGACCAGCGCCGGGCCGTGCAGCCACAGGCCGGGGAAGACACGCGACTTCCACACGCCCTCGCGGTCCGGCTTCAGCTTGCGACGCGAGGGGAAGTGAAACCAGAATAGCTCGCGCTCCGCGATGCAGAAGACGATGTATTCCTGGACGCCCGCCTGCAAATAGTCGAGGCGTTTGCGGTTCATGTCGATGGCCCGCGTGCTGTGGGCGATCTCGGCGACCAGTTCCGGGGCGCCCTCCAGGAAGTCTTCCTTGTTGTAGCTGGACTGCCCGCCATGTTCGGTGAGGATGCGAAGCAGCAGGTCCGGCTGCGGCTCGCTCTCCTCGCCGAGGATGGTCGTCATGTTGTCGGCCACTTCGACCCCGGGGGTGGCCGCCTCGTAGAGGCCGAGAACCAGTCCCAGTTTCGGGTGATAAGTGCCGTGCATCCGCTTCAAGGGTGAGGTCACGTAGACGGTCCCTCCGATCAACTCGGCCTTGACGTCTTCCGGGTAGGCGGCATACAGCTGATGGAACGCGGCCTGCGTCATTCGGTCGCCGCTGTGCAGCTCGGTCGGTGCCTCAATTTGGGGCGAGCCCGTTGTTGGAGCCTTCATGTCTAACCCTCCCAGGGGTGCGGGCGCCTCATGGTAACCTGCGTCGGCGCGGGACAACAAGAGGGAACGCTTCCTCAGCCGGCGTACACAGGACTCAGCAGCCCCCCTCCCCATTGCTCAGGAGGTCGCCTCGGTCGGGGCGTATCGAGCGCGGGCCGGCGCGGACGCCTGGAAAGCGCCGCCGGCGGCGGTAAAATGGCAGTGGCCAGCCACCGAGAAAGCCCGCAGGCTGCGTCCCGCGGGCCAGCCTCCGACAACCCACCCGCGAGACGCAGCCCGCGGACCTCCCCGATGCTCCGCCATGCGCGATCTTCTCATGGAACTGAACCGGACCCTGGAGCAGGGCCGTGACTGCGTTTACTGCTCGGTCATCGAGACGCGCGGCTCGACGCCCCAGAAGGCCGGCGCCGCCATGCTCGTCTTCCCCGACGGCGGCCAGTGCGGAACCCTCGGCGGCGGCTGCGTCGAGGCCGAGGTGAAGCAGCGGGCTCTGCGCGTCCTGACCGACGGCGGCGGCAAGCCGGGCGTGCTCACCTTCGCGCTGGACGACAACTACGGGTGGGACGACGGGCTGATTTGCGGCGGCCGCATGACCATCCTCGCCGACCCCCTCCGGCACGACGCCGCGGCGTACTACCGCGCCTTCCGCCAGCTGGTCGAGGGCGGCCGGGGATGTATCGAGGCGGTGGTCATGGCCGAGCGGCCCGGCTTGCGGGTCGGCGCCCGGTTCCTGTTCGACACGGCCGGAACCCTGGTTGGGCAGCTGGGCGACGGCCCCGGCGCGGAGGTCGCCCGCCACCTCCCGCAACTGTCGCGGCGGCCGCGCGCGGCCGCCCACCACGGTATCGCCTACCTGCCGGTCCTGCCGCGCATCACGCTGCTGATCGTCGGCGGCGGCCACGTCGGGCAGGCGGTCGCGCGGCTGGCCGCGGAGGTCGATTTCGAGATCTGGGTCATCGACGATCGGGCCGCGTTCGCCAGCCGCGAACGCTTC
>JADLBT010000482.1 GCA_020847555.1 Gemmataceae bacterium | reverse complement strand
TGGCCGACGACCAGGGCGAGCGCCTGGAGCGCTGCCGCCCGTACCTGCGGGTACTGGCCCGGCTGCACCTGGACGGGCGTCTCCGCAGCAAGTTCGATCCGTCCGACGTGGTCCAGCAAGCCCTCCTCCAGGCGCACGCGAACCTGGGCCAGTTTCGCGGGGCGAGCGACGGCGAGCTGCGCGCCTGGCTGAGCCGGATCCTCGCAAACGCCCTGGCCGAGGCGGCGCGCCGGTTCGGGGCCGAGGCGCGCGACGTGGCCCGCGAGCGCTCCCTGCAGGACGACCTGGAACGGTCCGCGTCCCGCCTGGAGGGGTTGGCGGTCGCGGGCGGGCCGTCCCCGAGCCAGCTCGTCTCCCAGGAGGAACAACTCCTGCGCCTGGCCGCCGCCCTCGCCCAGCTGCCCGACGACCAGCGCCAGGCGGTCGAACTGCACCACCTCCTGGGGCTGACGGTGGCCGAGGCCGGGGAGCACATGGGGCGCACGCGGGCCGCGATCGTCGGCCTGCTGGTGCGTGGGTTGAAGAAGTTACGGGAACTCCTCGACGAAGGGACGGGTATGCGATGACCGAACCGCCCGCCGAGGCTCTCGACCGCGAACAGCGGCTGGCCGACATTCTCCTTGAATACATCGAGGGGCGAGGTAACGGCCGCGGACCGGACCGAGAGGAACTGATCGCCCGCCATCCCGAGTTCGCCGACGATCTCCGCGAGTTCTTCGCCGGGCGCGACCAGGTCGAGCAGTTCGCCGCCCCGCTGCGCCAGGCCATCGGCCTCGGGTCGCCGACCGAGCCCCGCGCCCCGGGGCCGACCGAGCAACCCGGCCGCCTCGGCGACTTCCGCATCATCCGCGAGGCGGGGCGCGGCGGCATGGGCGTGGTCTACGAGGCCGAACAGCTCTCTCTCGGCCGTCGGGTCGCGCTGAAGGTGCTGCCGCTGGCCGCGACGCTCGACCCGAAGCAGCTCCAGCGCTTCCAGAACGAGGCCCGCGCCGCCGCGTGCCTCCACCACGCCAACATCGTTCCGGTGTACGGCGTCGGGTCCGAGCGCGGCACCTACTACTACGCGATGCAGTTCATCGACGGCCAAAGTCTCGCGGGCGTGCTCGAGGATTTGCGCCGGGCCGGCACGCCCGGGACGACCGTCGTGGGGGCGCTTTCGACCGAGCGCGCCGCCGACCGTGGCCGGTACTGCCGCCGCGTCGCCGAGCTGGGACTGCGGGCGGCCGAGGCGCTGGAGCACGCCCATCAGGTCGGGGTGATCCACCGCGACATCAAGCCGGGCAACCTGATCCTCGACTCGGGCGGGCGCCTGTGGGTCGCCGACTTCGGCCTGGCGCTGATGCATGGCGACAGCGGGCTGACGGGGACCGGGGAGCTGCTCGGGACGCTGCGCTACATGTCGCCCGAGCAGGCGATGGGCCGGCGCCGGGTGGTCGATCAGCGCACCGACGTTTACTCGCTCGGCGCCACCCTGTACGAGCTGCTCACGCTCCGTCCGCCGTTCGACGGCCAGGATCGGCACGAGCTGCTGTGCCAGATCGGGGCCGACGATCCGCGCCCTCCGCGCGAACTCGACCGGGCGATTCCAGCCGAGCTGGAGACGGTCGTCCTCAAGGCGCTGGCGAAGGATCCGGCAGACCGCTACGCGACCGCCCAGGAGATGGCCGACGATCTGCACCGCTTCCTGGAAGACCGGCCGGTGCTGGCTCGGCGGCCGTCGCTTCTGGAGCGGCTGCGCAAGTGGTCGCGGCGGCACCGGGCGGTAGTCGTGTCCGGGGTCGTGCTGCTGGCCGCCGCCGTGGTCGGGCTGGCGGTCACGACCGCCCTGACGCAGGCTGCCTACGAGCGCGAGCAGACCCGCGCCAGCGAGGCGGAGAAGAGTTTCAAAAAGGCGCGCGAGGCGGTCGATTTCTTCACGCACGTGGCCGAGGAGGAGTTGGCGGCGGTGCCGCACCTCCAGGGGCTGCGGCGGCGGCTGCTGGAGGCGTCGCTGGCGTACTACGACGATTTCATCGAGCAGCGTCGCGACGACCCGTCGAGCCGGGCCGAGCTGGCGGCCGCGCACGACCGCGTCTCGCGCCTGCTGGGCGAGCTGTCGGCGCTGGAGGGATCGGCCCATCTGCTGCTGCTGACGCACCGGACGGTACAGGACGATCTGGGGCTGTCGGCCGACCAGCGCCGGCGGATCCGCGAGTGGGCCGACGCCGGGGCCGGGCGGTGGCGCGAGGCGCTGCGCGAGTTCCGGCAGCTGACGCCCGAGCAGCGCCGGCAGCGGTCGCTGGACCTGGCCCAAACGTCCGAGCGGGCCGCGGCCGGTATCCTGACGCCGGCGCAGGCCGTCCGGCTGAAGCAGGTCGCCCTGCAGCTGCGCCTGCAGGGGCCGGACGGCTTCACCGTTCCCGAGCTGGCCGGCGCCCTGAAACTGACCGCCAGGCAAAAGGCCCAGATCCGGGCAATCCAGGAAGACCGGCTGCTCGCGCTGTGGGAGCGGCTGTACGACGGCGGGCCGCCCGGCCCCGGCGGGCCGCGACCCGACGAGGCGTGGAAGGCGTCGCGCGAGCGCGTGCTGGCGGTCCTGACGGCGGAGCAGCGGTTGCGGTGGGAGGAGCTGACCGGCCCGCCGCTGAAGGGTCCGATGCCGTTCCTGTTCCCGCTGTCGCTCACCGGCCCGCCTCCGCCTCCCGGGCCGCCGGGGTTCGGCCCGCGGCCTCCGGGCGGCAAGGGGCCGTTCTCCCGCAACCCCTGAGCGACGAGAAGTTGCCGTGGCCGTGGCCGGCGCCGCGCGCCGGCCACGGCTCCCTGACACGGTTTGGGGGCGCGGCGAACGAACCCATTGAGGCACTCCATGAGAGCAAGCTTTCTCGCGGCCGGACTGCTCGCACTGGGGCTCGCTGCCCGACCGGCGCGCACCCACGCCCAGACGACACCCGCGAAGGCCGACGACTTCTTCGGCTCGACGAAGGTGTGGACCATCCACCTGAAGCTCACCGCCGCGGCGTGGGACCAGATGCAGCCGTCGCGCGGGCCGAACTTCGGGTTCCCCGGCGGCAAGCCCATCCCTCCCGGCGGCAAGCCGGTGCCTCTGGGCGGTAAGCCGCCGGCCCCGGCCAAGGGGCCTGGCAAGGGCGGATTCGGGTTCGACTTCACCTGGGTCCGCGGCACGGTGGAGCTGGGCGACCGGGTGTACAGGGACGTCGGCGTGCGTTTCAAGGGCAACTCGACCTACATGTCCTCGGCGAGCACGCTGAAGCGCCCGTTCAAGTTCGACTTCAACCGCTTTGTCGAGGGGCAGACGCCGCACGGCCTGACGGTGGTCAGCCTGGGCAACAACGCCTTCGATCCGACGCAACTCCGGGAAGCCCTATCGTATGAGGTGTACCGCGTCGCCGGGGTGCCAGCCCCGCGCACCGCCTTCGTCAAGCTGTACGTCACCGTCGAGGGCAAGCACGATCGCGCGTACGCCGGCCTGTACACCCTGATCGAGGCCGTCAACAAGCGCTTCCTCAAGCGCGCGTTCGGCAGCGCCGGCGGGCTGCTCCTCAAGCCGGAGCGCATCCAGGGACTGCCGTATTTCGGCGCGGACTGGGCGAGGTACGAGGAACGCTACCAGCCCAAGACCGACGCGCAGAGGAAGGCGAAGCGGCGCCTGATCGCGTTCACCAAACTGGTCAACCAGGGCAGCGACGCCGCCTTCCGCAAGGAGATCGACTCGGTCCTCGACGTGGACGGGTTCCTGCGCTACCTGGCCGCCAGCGCCCTGATGGTCAACCTTGACAGCTTCCTCGGCATGGGCCACAACTACTACCTGTATCTCGACCCGAAGACGGACCGCTTCCGTTTCATTCCGTGGGATCTGAACATGTCGATGGGCGGTTTCGCGATGGCCGGCGGGGCGGACAAGCAGGCCGAGGTGTCGGTCCTGAAACCAACCCTCGGGCCGAACCAGCTGATCGACCGGCTGCTGGCAATCGAGGACGTCAACAAGGCCTATCGGGCGTACCTGGAGAAGATGGTCGCCACGGTGTTCCGCCCCGAGACGCTGAACCCGATGATCGACGCGATGACGCGGGCGACCCGCGAGGCGATCGCGCTGGAGCGGAAGCAGGCCGGCAAAGATCCCAAAGGAGGGTTCGGCGGCGCGATGATGCTGTTCCTGAAAACGCCGGACCTGAAGCCGTTCGTGGCCAGGCGGGTGGAGTCGGTGGCGCTGCAGCTGGCTGGCAAGTCGGCAGGGTTCACGCCACGGCTCAACTTCCCCGGGTTCGGTCCGAAAGGCCCCAGGGG
>JADLBT010000481.1 GCA_020847555.1 Gemmataceae bacterium | reverse complement strand
TGGTCGAGTCGCACGGCATCCGCACCGTCGTTAACCTGCGCGGCCGCTGCAACCCGTTCCCGTGGTATCTGGAGGAGGCTCGCGCCACCTGTCGGCTCGACCTCTGCCAGGAGGACATTTGCCTGTCCGCCGGCCGGCTCCCGTCGGTGAACGAGTTGCGGCGGCTGATCGAGGTACTCGACCGCACCGAATACCCGCTGGTGTTCCACTGCCGACGCGGCGCGGACCGGACGGGCCTGGCGTCGGCGGTCGCGTTCCTGCTCCAGCCCGACTTCACCTTCGCCCAGGCGACGCGGCAGCTCAGTCTGCGCTACGGCCACGCGCCTGTGGGGCGGACGACGTGCCTCGATGACTTCCTGGATCTGTACGCTGCGTGGCTCGCGGGACAGCCGCGGGCGCACAGTCCGGCGGCGTTCCGCCAGTGGGCGCTGCACGAGTACACCGCCGGCGAGTGCCGCGCGGCGGTGGAGTTGCTCACCGCGGCCCCTCTCCGCCTCCGCGCGGGGGAACCGACGGCGGTCCGGGTGCGCGCCCACAATCGCGGGGTCCGGCCGTGGTACTTCCGCCCGACGCTGAACGCCGGCATTCACGTTGGCTTCCACATCTGGGACGCGCAGGACCGTCAAGTGGCGATGGACAAGGCGGGGCAGTTCGACGCCGTCGTGCCGCCTGGGCGCAGCATCGACGTGACGCTGCCTCTGCCCGCCCTCGGACCGGGGCGCTACCGGCTGACGGTGGACCTGGTGGACGAACAGCGGTGCTGGTTTTTCCAGGCCGGATCGGAACCGCTGGAAGAGGAGCTGGAAGTCCGTGAGTAAGCTCATCCGCATCCTGGTCAGTGTGGCGCTGCTTGGCCTGATCGCCAGCCAGACGGACTGGAGCCAGGTCGCCACCGCGTTCGGTCGGCTGCGCGGGGATCTGTGGCTGGCGGCGGTCGTCCTGCTGGGCGCCACCCAGGTGATCTCGGCGCTGCGCTGGCAGGTCATCGCGTCGGCCCTGGGGTTCCGGCGCTCGGTGCGGCAGCTGACCGGGATCTACTTCATCGGCGCCTTCTTCAACCTGCTGCTGCCGACCTCGGTCGGGGGCGACGTGGTGCGCGCCTGGTATCTCGACGGCCGGTCGGGGCGGCGATTGGCCGCGTTCGCCAGCGTCCTGCTCGACCGGGTCAGCGGCCTGCTGGTTCTGCTCGGGATGGCCTGCGTCGCTCTGGGGGTGCTGCCGCTGGACCTGCTGCCGCAGTGGGTGCCGTGGTTCGTCTGGGGGGCGGTGGGGTGTGCGCTGCTCGGGCTGCTGGCGCTGCCGGTCCTGGCGGGCCGTGGCGAACAGGGTGCCTCGCGGCGCCGGCGCCTGGGCGAGGCGGTCCGCGCCGTCCGGTCCCCGTGGGTGCTCGGCATGACCACCGGACTGTCGCTGTGGGTGCAGGCCGCCAACGTGGTCGTCGTCTGGCTGCTCGGGCTGGCGATCCAGGCGCCGGTGGCCGGGCCGTACTACTGGGTCGTGGTGCCGATGGTGTCGCTCGTCGCCATGCTGCCGAGCATCGGCGGCATGGGCGTGCGCGACGGCGGCATGGTCCTCTTCCTGGTTCCGCTGGGGGTCGCGAAGGAGACCGCCGTGACGCTGTCGCTGCTGTGGCTCACGGTGGTCGCCGTCACGAGCCTGGCGGGCGGCTTGGTCTATTTGTTCGGGCGCTTTCCCCGGCCCGTCGCGGAGGAGGCAGTCAGCGACCGGCCGGCGGCGGTCGAGGAAGCGCAGGCGGCGCCCGTCGATCCGGAGCCGGCAACCCGGATGCGCAGGGCCGCGTAGCCGGGCGGACCGCCTGGAGGGACTAAAAAAAGAGAGAAAACCCACGGGGGGCGTCCCGTGGGCTTTCTCTCATGCTTTTAGGCCCGCTTACAGAGGGCTAGTCGATCATGGACCTGTCGGTAGTGATTCCGATCAAGGACGAGCGGGACAACCTCGCTCCGATGTACGAGCGCCTGGTTGCCGCCCTGGCGCCGCTCGGGCTGACCTACGAGATCCTCTTCGTGGACGACGGCAGCGAGGACGACTCGTACCGGCAGCTGGAGGCGCTCGCGCTGCGCGACCCGCGCGTCAAGGTGGTGCGCCTGCGGCGCAACTTCGGACAGTCGGCCGCCCTGCAGGCCGGCATCGACTGGTCCGCCGGCGACGTGATCATCACCATGGACGGCGACCTGCAGAACGATCCAGCCGACATCCCGACGCTGCTGGACAAGCTGAACGAGGGCTACGACGCGGTCCTCGGCCAGCGGGCACGCCGCCAGGACAGGCTGCTGGTGCGAAAGATCCCGAGCCTGCTCGGCAACGGGCTGATTCGGTTCATCACCGGGGTGCGCATCAAGGACATGGGCTGCACCCTGCGGGCGATGCGGCGCGACCTCGCTGCGGGGCTGCCGCTGTACGGCGAGATGCATCGGTTCGTGCCGGTCCTCGCGCAGCAGTACGGCGGCCGCCTCGCGCAGATCCCGGTGCGCCACCATCCGCGCACGGCCGGCAAAACGAAGTACACGCTGTCGCGCACGTTCCGCGTCATCCTCGATCTGATCACGGTCAAGTTCCTGCACAGCTACCTGACGCGGCCGATGCACGTGATGGGCATGGCGGGGCTGGTGTCGATGGGGCTCGGGCTGGTCAGCTTCCTGGCAACGTTGTGGATGAAGTACGGTCAGACGCCGCCCGTCTTCCTGACCGGCAACCCGCTGCTGCTATTCAGTGTCATGTTCGTCGTGATCGGCGTGCAGTTCATCTCGATGGGCCTGATCGGCGAGGTGCTGACGCGCACCTACTTCGAGAGCCAGGGCAAGACGCCCTACGCCGTGCGCGACCTGCTGAACGTGGAGCCGCGCGAGCAGCGCCGGGCCGCGTAACTGCTGCCGCCCCAGGAACGCCCGCGGGCCGCCGCTACCCGCCGAAGGCACCAGCTGCACGGAGCAGACCGGCCGCCTCGTGCAGGTCGTGCAGCAATCGGTCCGGGTGGGCCGCCTCCAGCGTCGCCCGCTCGTCCGAGCCGGTCGGGACCACCCAGACGCGGACGCCCGCCGCCCGTGCCGTCTCGATGTCCACCGTCATGTCGCCGACGTAGACGACTTCCGCCGCGCTGAGCCCCAGACGCTGCAAGGCAGCCAGGAGCATGTCAGGGGCGGGCTTTGGACGGGCGACGTCTTCCGGTCCCAGGACCAGATCGACCGCGAGATCCAGGTATTCCAGGAGGCGCAGCGTGAACGCGCGCGGCTTGTTGCTGCACACGCCGACGCGCCGCCCGCCTTCCTTCGCCGCGGCCACGACCTCGGCGGCCCCGGGCAGCAGCCGCGTGCCGCTCTCCAGGACGGTCGGATGGTGGGCGCGGTAGCACGGCCAGTCCACGGCGAAATCGGCGCCGGGGACCGTGTGCTCCAGCAAATACGCCGGCCCCCGGCCGACGTGGCGCCGCACCGCCGCCTCGTCGAGCGGCGGTAGGCCGTGCGCCGCTCGCACGTGATTCACGCTGGCGGTGATGGCGGCGTAGCTGTCGCCCAGAGTGCCGTCGAAGTCGAACAGGACGGCGCGCAACGGTTCGGCCATGTCTCGGTACTCCCCCACCCTTGCCTTGCCCACGCCCGCGTCATCACAATAGCACCGGGCCGCGACCGCCCCGTATTCCCCGCAGGGACCAACCAGCGAGCGCACATGATCCACCTGACCCTCGACGGCCAATCGGTTCGCGTCGCGCCGGGCACGACCATCTGGGACGCCGCCACCGAGCATGGTATTGCCGTCCCGGCCCTCTGTCACAGCCCGGGATTGCGGCCGGTGGGCGTGTGTCGCCTGTGCGTGGTCGATGTCGGCGGGCGCGTCCTGGCCGCGTCCTGCGTCCGCCCCTGCGAGGAGGGCATGCAGGTCCAGACCACCGGCGAGCACATCGAACGCCAGCGCCGCACGCTGACGGCCCTGCTGCTCGCCGACCACCCCATCCCCTGCCGCAAGGAGCAGACGACGGGCGACTGCGCCCTGGAGGCGCTGGGGCGGCGGTATGGGTTGCTTGAGGGCGAAGGGAGCCGTGAGGAGCTAAAGCCCACGGGTGGCGCCTCGTGGGCCAGGCCGCCAGCGCTTCCCCCACGGGGCGCCACCCGTGGGCTTTGCATCCTCCCTCCTCACCCCTCTGCCCGGCACACGGATCTCTCCTCTCCGGTGATTGCGGTCGATCACGGCGCCTGCATCCTGTGCGATCGCTGCATCCGGGCCTGCAATGAGGTGCAGTGCAACGAGGTCATCGGCCGCGCCGGCCGCGGAACCGGCACGCGCATCGCGTTCGACCTCGATGTCCCGATGGGCGAGAGCACCTGCGTCTCCTGCGGCGAGTGCGTCGCCGCCTGCCCCACCGGCGCGCTGACGAACAAGGCGCTGTCGCTGCCCCTGGTGCCGCGCGCCCAGACGACCGCCGTGGCGAGCGTTTGCCCGTACTGCGGCGTCGGCTGCGCGCTCACCTACCACGTCAAGGAGAACCGCATCCTGTGGGCCGAGGGCCGCCCGAGCCCCGGCAACCAGGGCCGCCTCTGCGTCAAGGGCCGATACGGCTGGGACTACACCCTCAGCGAGCAACGGCTGACGCGCCCGCTCATCCGGCGCCCCGAATTCTACCCGAAGGGGCCGCTCTCGCGCGACGTCCGCGGGGAGGGACGGAGGGCGAACGGCCGCACGCCGATCTTCGAGCCGGCGGAGGTGCTGCCCGCGTTCCGGGAGGCGTCGTGGGACGAGGCGCTCGACCTGATCGCGCGCCGCCTGAAGGAGATCCGGCAGGCGCACGGGCCGGCGACCCTCGCCGGGTTCGGCTCGGCGAAGTGCTCCAACGAGGAAGCGTACCTGTTCCAGAAGCTGCTTCGCGCCGCCCTCGGCACCAACAACGTCGATCACTGCACCCGCCTGTGCCATGCCTCGTCCGTCGCGGCGCTGCTGGAAACCATCGGCTCCGGCGCTGTCACCGACGTCTTCGGCCACGCCGCCGACGCCGATCTGCTGCTCCTGACCGGGACCAACACGACGGCGAACCACCCGGTCGCCGCCACGTTCTTCAAGCAGGCGACCCGGCGCGGCACGCGCCTGATCGTCGTCGATCCGCGCCGGCCGGACATGGCCGACTTCGCGACGTGGTACTGCCGCCTGCGCCCCGGCACCGATGTCGCCTTCTACAACGCGGTGATGCACGTCCTCGTTCGCGACGGACTGATCGATCGCGACTTTATCCGCGATCGGACCGAGGGGTTCGCGGCGCTGCGCGACCTCGTGGCCGCCTACTCGCCGGCGCGCGTCGCCCCGATCTGCGGGGTCGAGGCGCGCGTCATCGAGGAGGTGGCCCGCGCCATCGGCACGGCCCGCGCCCTGATGGTGTTCTGGGGCATGGGCATCAGCCAACACACCCACGGCACCGACAACGCCCGGTGCCTGATCGCGCTGTGTCTGCTGACCGGCAACATCGGCCGGCGCGGCACCGGCTTGCACCCGCTGCGCGGCCAGAACAACGTGCAGGGCGCCTCCGACGCCGGTCTGATTCCGATGGTCTACCCCGACTACCAGCCAGTCGGCGCCGACGCGGTGCGCCGCACCTTCGAGCAGGCGTGGGGCGTCGCCCTCGACCCGAAGCCTGGCCTGACGGTGGTGGAGATCGTGACCGCGGCGCTCGACGGGCGGATCAAGGGAATGCTCATGATGGGCGAGAACCCGTTCCTGTCCGACCCGAACGTCAACAAGGTCCGCAAGGCCCTCTCGGCGCTGGATTTCCTCGCCGTGCTGGACATCTTCCTGACCGAGACGGCGGAATTCGCCGACGTCATCCTCCCGGCGGCGTCGTTCCTGGAGAAGACCGGCACCTACACCAACACCGATCGCCGCGTGCAGATCGGCCGCAAGACGCTCGACCCGCCCGGCGCGGCACGGCCGGACTGGGAGGTGCTGTGCGATCTGGCCGGCCGCCTGGGCTATCCGATGCGCTACGACGCACCCGAGGCGGTTTTCGCCGAGTTCGCGGCGCTGACGCAGAGTTACCGCGGGCTGACCTACGAGCGACTCGGGCGCACCGGCAAGCTCTGGCCCTGTCCCGATCCGGAGACGAGCGACGGCACGGCGGTCCTGTTCGGTGACCGATTCCCGACGCCGACGGGCCGCGGCCGGTTCGTACCGTGCGCGTTCGCCCCCGCGAAGGAACTTCCGGACGCCGACTACCCGCTGGTGCTGAACACCGGGCGGCTGCTGGAGCACTGGCACACCGGCACCATGACGCGGCGGGCGTCCGCCCTGTCCGCCCTGCAGCCGGGGCCGTTCGTCGAGATCCACCCCGACGATCTGGCGCGGCTGGGCGTGGCCGACGGGCAGCGCGTGACGGTGCGGTCCCGGCGCGGGGCGATTGAGTTGCCGGCGCGGGCGAGCGAGGCGGTCCAGCCGGGCAGCGTGTTCGTGCCGTTCCACTTCCGCGAGGCGGCGGCGAACGTCCTGACCCTCGATGCGCTGGATCCGCACGGCAAGATTCCCGAGTTCAAATTCTGTGCGGTGCGCGTCGAGCCGTGCCGATCGTGACGGTAGTCCGTATTCAGTACTCCGTACTCCGGACTCCGGACGACACCCCACGACAGCGAGATGATGCCCCATGACCGTGACCGCGTACCTCGGCCTGGGCGGCAACCTCGGCGACCGCCAGGGCTACCTCGACCGCGCCGTCCAGGCGCTGCAGGACCACGCTCACATCGAGGTGACTCAGGTCTCCTCGTACTACGAGACGGAGCCCCTCGGCGGCCCGCCCAACCAGGGGCCGTATCTCAACGCCGTCGCCCAGGTCGAGACCGACCTGGGGCCGGACGAACTGCTCGACGCCCTGATGGAGATCGAGCGCGACCTCGGCCGGGTGCGGCGCGAGCTGCACGGCCCGCGCACCATCGACCTGGACCTGCTCCTGTACGGCGACCGCGTACTCGACACCCTCGCCCTGACCGTCCCGCACCCGCGTCTGCACGAGCGTGGCTTCGTCCTCGAACCGCTCGCGGAGATCGCCCCGGACGTCGTTCATCCGACCCTCCACCGCACCATCGCCCAGCTGTGGGACGAGTACGACCCGGAGAGCGAGGAAGAGGAAGACCAGCAGGTTGCAGTCGGGTTCGCGCCGGCGGTCCCGGGCTTGCGCCGGCGGGCCGCGCCCGCCCGGGCGGGCGCGCGCGAGCTGGAAGGGATGACGGCGCTGGTGACCGGCTCGACCGGCGGCATCGGCCGGGCCATCGCGCTGGAGCTGGCCGACGCCGGCGCGCGGGTGATCGTCCACGGCCGGCGCACGGAGGCCGCGGCCGCAGTGGCCGACGAGATCGCGGAGCGCGGCGGCACCGCGTTCGTTCGGCTCGGCGATCTGGTGCGGCTGGAAGAGTGCAAGCTGCTTGTCGATGACACCTGGGCCGAGTGGGGACCGATCGACATCTGGGTCAACAACGCCGGGGCCGACGTCCTGACCGGCGAGGCAGCTGACTGGCCGTTCGCTCACAAGCTGCGCGAGCTGCTCGAAGTGGACGTGATCGCCGCCCTCCTGATGGCGCGCGACGTCGGCCGGCGCATGAAGGAATACGGCAGCGGCGCGATCCTCAACATGGGCTGGGACAAGGCCGACGTCGGCATGGCGGGCGACAGCGGCCAGCTGTTCGCGGCCACCAAGGCGGCGGTCATGGCGTTCACCAGGAGCCTGGCCCTGACGCTGGCGCCGGAGGTGCGCGTCAACTGCCTGGCTCCGGGGTGGATCAAGACGGCGTGGGGCGAGCAGGCGTCCGCGTACTGGCAAGAGTTGGTGGAGGACGAGACGCCGCTGGGGCGCTGGGGGACGCCCGAGGACGTGGCGGCGGCCGCGCGCTGGCTGGCATCGCCGGCGGCCGCGTTCGTCACCGGGCAGGTCATCCGTGTGAACGGCGGGGCGGTGCGCTGACGGTACTCGGTCTACCCGGGTACGCGCGGCAAGCGTACTCCACCTGCCGAGAGGGCGGTCATTTCAGGTCGAGGTTGAAGGTGTCGCGGACTCTGTCCACCTTGAAGGTCAACCGCGAGGTGGCGTGGTCGGCGTAACGAGCCGGGACGAGGTAGCGCGGCCCCTCCCGGAGCGCTCTGTCGAGGGCAGCGTCAGCGGCCCCGTTCCCCTGCCCCGGATTTTTCGCCGCCTTTTCGCGCAGCCGCCTGGCCGCCGTCATCGGGTCGGTGCCTTTCGCGATGCTGATCACGGCGACCAGGTAATCCCCATAAGCCAGCCCCTCAGCGGTGTATGTGCCGTCCGGCCGGATCGCGGCCATGATCGGCACGCCCTTCGCGGAGAGGAACGAAACCTGCCCCTCGGTGACCGCCCTGTCCCTGTAACTCACCTTCCCGGACACAGCGCCCTTTGGAGTTCCGCCACAACCCGCCAGGCCGGCGGCCAGGCACGCCAGGGCGGACAGGCCAGCCGCGAGACGTTGCGCTGAGAGCATGTCCTTCCCCTCTTCTGTCGGCGGTGCGGCGGCTGGCGTTTCCGGGAGACGTCACGGGAGCTGGAACACTTCACTCCCGTCGCGGGTGGCCAGCGCCTCGAGGACGGACCGTGTGGAGCCCGCGATCAGGGCGGTGACGTCATACGTGAAGAACTGGATGGAGCCGTCGCCCATGAGGAACAGGCCGCCGCCGTCGTGGAAGCTGGACGGGGCGTTGAACGCGCAGGCGTCGGTGGCGCTGCCGGCGCCGAAGACGGCCGGGTTGGGGCAGGGGCGCGACTGGCCGGTGAGCGCGCTGACGCCCGTGGGTGAGAATGGGTTCGTGCTCTTGACCGCCGTCGCAGAGTCGTACAGAGTGGGGTAATCCCACCAGCCCCAGTACAGATCCGCCGCGGGCGGGCGCTCCGCCGCGAGCAGGGTGTTGCTCAGCCCGTCGGGCACGTTCCCGGGCCGCACGCCCGTCTTCACGCCGGTGAGAATCAGCCCCTTGTTATCGACGTTCAGCGCGGAGTGAACGGCGGCATAGTCGGTCAACCCCCACTGGCCAAGGCCGAGCGCCCCGTTATAAATGGTGCCCGCGCGGGGGTCGGACGGGCACACCGAGATGTTGAGGTTGGCATCGGACCGCTGGTTCTTCTGCTCGAAGTAAGGGGTGAGCTGCCGCAGCCAGGTCGGTTGAGGGACGTGCGCGGGGAACCGCTTGGTCGAGTCCGCGAAGGTGTGGCATGCCAGCCCGATCTGCTTGAGGTTGTTCATGCAGGACGTGCGGTTGGCGGCCTCGCGCACCTTCTGGACGGCCGGCAGGAGCAGACCGATGAGGATGGCAATGATCGCAATCACCACCAACAGCTCGATCAGTGTGAACCCGCGGCGGGCTGCTTTCTGCACGGGCATACGGGAACCTCTCCGGTCAGACAGGACGATCAACTCAAACGGGCGGCTTTCGGAAGTCCCGGTAGCTTTCAGAGTGCCACCGGAGCATTGTAACCGTTGGCGACGATTGAGGAAACGGGTGAAATGGGGGCCTTGAGGAAAAGTCTATCCAGATGTAAGGGCCTGTCTCAAAAGGAGGATTCTTCGTAAAATGAGGCAGGTAACGCAAAGAGCAGGCGGATAAACCCGGCGCGCTGGCGTCCGCAGCCAGCGGGTTGCAACCCGTGGGTTTTAAACAGGTTCCGGCAACAGGTTAGGGGTTTGGTCTGCCAGTCCTGAGGAACGCATGCCCGGCACCATCGCCCCCCTCGACTCGTCCTGGCTCCGCCGCGCCGCAGTACACCAGGACCGGCTGACGATGCCGCGCGGCGCTCTCGGGCGCCTGCTCGACGTCGGCCGGCAACTGTGCGCGATCCAGCAAACCCTCACCCCGCACGCCGACCCGGCCGCCGTCGTCGTCATGGCGGCGGACCACGGCGTTGCCGCGGAGGGCGTCAGCGCTTACCCGCAGGAGGTGACCGCCCAGATGGTCGCGAACTTCCTGCGCGGTGGGGCCGGCATCAACGTCCTGGCCCGCCGCGCGGGCGCGCGCGTGTGCGTGGTGGACATGGGGGTCAACGATTCGGCCGGATCGATCCGCGGCACCGACGGGGTGTTCGACGGCGGCCGCACCTCCCTCGGTCCCGGCACCGCGAACTTCCTGAGCGGCCCCGCCATGACGCCCGCGCAGGTCCGTCAAGCCCTCGACACCGGGCGGCGGATCGTGCGCGACTTGCAGGAGCGGGACGGGGTTCGCGCGGTGGCGCTGGGCGAGATGGGGATCGGGAATACCACCAGTGCGAGCGCTCTCACCGCAGCGCTGACCGGCGCCCCGCCGGAGCGCGTCACCGGCAGCGGCACCGGGCTGGACGAGGAGCGGCGCCGACACAAGGTTGCCGTGATCGAGCAGACTCTGACGCGGCATTTTCCCGGACGCACCGGGCCGGTGCCGCCGCTGGAAGCGCTGACGGCCGTGGGAGGCTTTGAGATTGCCGGCCTGGTCGGCGTCGCGCTGGAGGCCGCCGCGCGCCGCGTCGCGGTCGTGCTTGACGGTTTCATCAGCTCCGTGGCCGGGCTGCTCGCGGCGCGGTTGGCGCCGGCCGCAGTGGGGTACTTTTTCGCCGCCCACCGCAGCGTCGAGCCCGGCCATCGGGCCGTTCTCGAAGCGCTCGAGCTGGCGCCGCTCCTGGATCTGGGGATGCGTCTGGGGGAGGGCACCGGCGCCGCGCTGGCGCTGCCGCTGCTCCAGTGCGCCGCCGACGTGATGCGCGACATGGCCACCTTTACCGCGGCCGGTGTCAGCGACCGGCCGTCGTGACCCCCGCGAGCGCAAACTGATCTGTTACCAGCCGCGAGTGCGAGCCGGCACGCTTGCGGGCGGGCGCCGGCGGGGCTAAGATCGAAGCGGTGCCCACCCTCGGAGGCCGACGCGATGCTCCCCCGCGCGCTTTTCCTCTCGGCTTGCCTCGTCACCCTGCTCGGCTGGACCCTGGCCGCGGCGCAGCCCGAGAGCGGGGCATTGCAGGCGAAGGTGAAGCAGTTGATCGAGCAACTCGGCGCCGAGGACGCGGCGGCGCAGGTTGCCGCAGAAAAGGCGCTCCTCCAGCTCGGTCCCGACATCCTCGCTTACCTCCCCGGCTCCGCCGAGGGCGCGCGGGCGGAGCGACTGGCAACGGTCCGCTCCACCCTGAAGGAGTTCCTCCCGCGCACCTTCACCCCGACGACCGGCACTCTTCCAGTCAGCGTGGCGCTCAAGCAACTCCAGGCTCAGACCGGGCTCCCCGTCGAGCCGTTCCCGGCGGTCAAGGGCGAGCCGGTGGTCACGTTCACCGGCAAGGAGATCCCATTCTGGAAAGCACTCGACCAGATCGCCGGCGCGGCGGGGGCGCGTGTCGCCCTCTACCAGGGCAGCGGGCACCCGGCGCTGACCGGCGCCGGCGCCCCGCGGGAGGCGCTGCCGGTAAGCCACGCCGGCGCGTTCCGCACGACTGTCAAGCGGGTGACCGTGAGCCGCGACCTGGAGACGGGGCTGCACACCTGTCAGGTGAAGCTCGACCTGGCCTGGGAGCCGCGCTTCCATCCGCTCTTTGTCGCGCCCGGTACGGCGGCGGTCCGGTTCGCCGCCGACCGGGAGGGGAAGGAGGCGCGTGCGGAAACTCCGACGCAGGGGCGGACGGCGGTCGAGGCTCCGCTCGCGTTTGAAACCACGCTTCGCGTCCCCGCGCCGCCCCGGTCGGTGCAGGCGATCGCCGAGATCCGCGGGCATTTCGTCGTCGTCGTGCCAAGCAAGCTGTTGACCTTCACGTTCACCGGCCTGCCCAAAACGAAACCGCAGATCCAGGACGGTGTCGGCGTGCGCGTCACCGACGTCGAACAGGCCGCGGATCGATGGAGCTTCGAGATCGCCCTCGACGCGCCTCCCGGCGGACCGTCCTTCGAGAGCCACGAGAAGGCACTGGTGGAGCGTTCGCTGGTCCACAACGATGTGTGGCTGCAGCGCGGCAAACAGCGACTCCGGCTCACCGCGCTGGACGCCGAACCGATTCCCGAAAAATCGACCGCCACCCGGACGGTGGTGCGCTACTCCTTCACCGCGGAGGGCAACCCGGGAGTGGCCTTCGGCAACCTGGCCGACTGGACGCTGCACTATCGCACCTCCGGACGCATGGTCGAGCTAACGGTGCCCTATCGGTTCACCGACGTACCCCTTCCGTGAGCATCGGCCTGATGATTCCTGGAAAGCCCACGGGTGGCGCCCCGTGGGGCAAATCGCCAGCGCTCCACCCACGGGGCGCCACCTCGCGGGCTTTGCGGAAAAGGCGCTGTCTAAACGGTCCGCAGCGAGTATACTCTACAGAGAATGGCGCCCGGAACTCACCCGATCGCGCCACCTGCCGCATCGACCCCGAATCCTACCTGGTTAATCGCCGAGAACTCTGTTCCGGTCCCTGCCATGCGTGTAACCGGCTCCGCCTTCCTTCTGAGTACACTCCTTCTCGGCCACCCGTTCGCCGGGCCGGCGGCTGCCCAGCCGCCCGCTTCCCCGGTGATTTCGCCCGGTTCGTTCACGCTGCACGGCCAGGCCGCCCGCCAGCGCCTGCTTGTGACCGTCACCGAGAGCGGCAAGGCCATCGATCGCACTCGCGCCGCGCGCTTCCGAAGCGAAACGCCCGCGGTCGTGCAGGTGAGCCCGGAGGGGGTCGTCACCCCGGTCGGCGACGGGGCGGGCACGGTGGTCGCGACGGTGGGCGGCCGCGAGGCCCGGGCGACGGTCCAGGTGAAGGACGGCACCCGCCCCCTGCCGGTGACGTTCGAGACGGACATTCAGCCGATCCTGACCCGCGCCGGTTGCAACTCCGGCCCCTGCCACGGCAAGTCGCGGGGTCAGAACGGGTTCCAACTGTCCCTGCTCGGGTTCGATCCGGATTTCGATTTCCGCGCCATCACGCAGGAGGCGCGCGGCCGCCGCATCTTCCCCGCCTCGCCCGAGAATAGCCTGCTGCTGCTCAAGGGCAGCGGCCAGATAGCCCACGGCGGCGGGCGGCGACTGATCCCCGGCGACGGGCAGTACGAGGCGCTGCAGCGCTGGCTCGCGTCCGGCACGCCGCGGACGCCCGCCGACGCTCCGACCGTGGAGCGCATCACCGTCGCGCCGACCGAGCGACTTCTGCTGCCGCGCGGCGAGCAACCGCTGATCGTGACCGCCCACTGCACAGACGGATCGACGCGCGACGTGACGCACCTGACGATGTTCCAGTCGAACGAGAGCGCGATTGCGTCCGTCAGCGACGAGGGGCTGATCAGGGCCGGCCCGGTCCCGGGTGAGGCGGCGATCATGGCCCGGTTCATGGAGAAATTTGCTGTCTGCAATATCACGATCCCGCTGCCCAACCCCGCGCCAGCCGGCGTCTACGCCACGCTGCCGCGGCAGAACTTCATCGATGGGCTCGTCTGGGACAAGTTGCAGAAACTCGGCATCACGCCGAGCGGCTCCACCCACGACGTGAAGTTCCACCGCCGCGCCTACCTCGACGTGCTCGGCCGCCTGCCGACGCCGGAGGAGACGCGCGCCTTCCTCGCCGACCCGGCCCCGAACAGGCGCGAGCGGCTGATCGACCGGCTGCTGGAGCGTCCGGAATACGCCGACTACTGGGCGAACAAGTGGGCCGACCTGCTGCGGCCGAACCCCTACCGGGTCGGCATCAAGGCGGTGTTCAACCTCGACAACTGGCTGCGCGACAACTTCCGCCGCAACCGGCCGTACCACGAGTTCGTGCGCGACCTGCTGACCGCCCAGGGCAGCACGTTCCGCAACGGGGCGGTGACGGTGTTCCGAGACCGCCGGGAGCCGGACGAGATCACCACGATGGTGAGCCAGCTGTTCCTGGGCGTGCGGCTGGAGTGCGCCAAGTGCCACCAGCACCCGTTCGAGATCTGGAGCCAGCACGACTTCTACAGCTTCGCCGCCTACTTCGCCCGCATCGCCCGCAAGGGGACGGGCCTGTCGCCGCCCATCTCCGGCAGCGAGGAGGTCTTCTTCACCGCGACGAAGGGGGAGGTGAAACACCCGGTCAGCGGCAAGGTGCTGCCGCCGCGCCCGCTGTTCGGCAAGGCACCGCCGATCCCGGAGGGCACCGACCCGCGCCGCGCCCTGGCCGCGTGGGTCGTCAGCGACGAGAACCCGTACTTCGCGAAAGTCCAGGTGAACCGGGTGTGGGCGGACCTGATGGGCCGCGGGCTGGTCGATCCGGTGGACGACCTGCGCGCGACCAACCCGCCGAGCAACGGCCCGCTACTCGACGCCCTGGCCGACGACTTCCGCAAGCACGGGTACGATCAGAAGAAGTTGCTGCGCACGATCATGACGTCGCACGTCTACGGGCTCGACTCGCTGCCGAACGAGCGCAACGTGGGCGACACGCGGAACTACTCGCGGCACTACCGGCAGCGGCTGCGCGCCGAGGTGCTGCTCGACGCGGTCAGCGACATCACCGGCATCCCGGAGACGTTCGCCGCCATGCCGCCGGGGTCGCGGGCGATGCAGCTGTGGACGGTGCGCTCCCAGTCGGTGTTCCTGGACAGCTTCGGGCGGCCCGACCCGAACCAGGATCCGCCGTGCGAGCGCACGACCGACACGACGGTGGTACAGGCGCTGCATCTGATGAACGCGCCGGGGCTGCACGCCAAGGTGACGAGCGACAAGGGGCGGGCGGCGCAGCTGGCCGCCAGCAAGAAGACGCCGGCCGAGATCGTGGAGGAGCTGTATCTGCTAACGTACTGCCGCCTTCCGACCGCGGAGGAGCAGCGGACGTGTCAGCAGGTGTTTGTCCGTCCGGGCGCGACGCGGCGCCGGGCGACGGAAGACATCCTGTGGGCGTTGCTGAATACACCTGAGTTCGTATTCAAGGATTAACAAGCGCCAAGGCCCACGGGCTGCGTCCCGTGGGCAGAGTGCTGAGACCTGGCCCACGGGACGCAGCCCGTGGGCTTTGGATGCGGGGGGAGTGCTGTGACCTTGCACAAGAATTGCAGCGGAATGACACGCCGCGACTGCCTGAAGCTGGGCCTCGGGGCCATGCTCGGTGGCGGCCTGGCCCACGCCCTGCGGCTGAAGGCGCAGGCGGCCCCGGGTTCGACCGCGCCGCCCGCCCAGGCGCGCAGCTGCATCCTCATCTGGATGGACGGCGGGCCGAGCCACTACGAAACCTTTGATCCCAAGCCGGGCGCCCCGGCCGAGATCCGTGGCCAGTTCCAGGCCATCCCGACACGCATCCCAGGTGTGCAGTTCGCGCAGCACATGACCCGCCTGGCGGCGATCGCCGACAAGCTCGCCGTCGTCCGCTCGATCCGCCACAACCAGGGCAACCACGGCGCCGGCAACCACTACATGATGACCGGCGCTCCGCCGCGCATCCCGGTCGGGTGCGGCGCCTTCGTCAGCTTCCACCCGAGCCTCGGGTCGGTGACGGCGCACGAGCGCGGCGCCCCCGCCGGGCTGCCCGCCTACTTCTCGATGCCGTCGATGTCGCGCTCCGGCGGCCCCAACTTCCTCGGCGCCCGGTACGCCCCCTTCGTCGTTTCCGACAACCCGAACTCGGCCGACTTCCGGGTCCGCGACGTCGCCCTGCCGCGCGGCCTGGAGAGCGGGCGCTTCGACGCGCGGAGTGAGGTTCGCGTCCAGCTCGACCGGATGCAGCGCATCAACGACCGCGCCGCGGGCGACCCGGCCGCGGCCCTCGACCAGCACTACCAGCAGGCGTATGACCTCGTGACGTCCCCGCAGGCCCAGGCCGCGTTCGACATCCAGCGCGAGCCGGAGCGTGTCCGCGAGCGCTACGGCCGCACCTCGTTCGGGCAGCGCGCCCTGCTGGCCCGGCGGCTGGTCGAGGCAGGCGTGCCGTTCATCACCCTCTACGAGGGCGGCTGGGACCACCACGAACAGATCTTCTCGGCCCTGACGCGGCGCCTCCCAGCCTTCGAGGCGACCATCGCGTCCCTCATCGACGACCTGGCGCAGCGCGGCATGCTCGACACCACGATGGTCATCGCCCTCGGTGAGTTCGGGCGCACGCCGCAGGTGAACAGTCGCGGTGGACGCGACCACTGGTCCAACGCGATGTCGGTGCTGTTCGCCGGCGGCGGCACGCCGGGCGGGCAGGTGGTCGGCGCGACCGACGCGCGCGGGTTCGCCGCGGTCGAGCGCGTCCTGGCGCCGGAGAACTTCGCCTCGACCGTCTACAAAAAACTCGGCATCGACCCGGACAAGATGCTCTACACGCCCAACGGGCGGCCGGCCCACCTGGTCAGCGACCCCACCCCCATCCGTGAGCTGATGGGGTAAGAGGAGCCCACAAAGCCCACGGGACGCCACCCGTGGGCTTTATTACCCCACCTTCACTTACGGCGCCGTGCCTCCGATGCAGAAGAGATGCTTCGCGCCGCGGATGAAGAGGTCGCCGTCGGACACGGCGAGCGACGCGATAAGCTGCTCGCCCATGTCGTTCTCGGCCAGCACGCGGAACTCCGGCCCGGCCGCCACCACGCGCACCACCCCCTCCTTGCTCGCGAAGTAGAGCTTGCCGTCCCCCGCGACTGCCGAGGCGTGGTACTGCTCGCCCAGCCGCTCCTTCCACACCTGCCGGCCCGTTGCGCCGTCCACGCACGTCACCACGCCCTTGTCGCCGGGGATGTACACCAGCCCGCGGTAGACGGTCGGCGACGGCACGAATGGGGCCGTTTTCCGGTTCCGCCACACGACGTTGCTCCCGGTCAGGTCGCCGGTCTTGCCGTCCAGGCGCACGGCCAGCGCCCCCTCTCCGGACGCGAGGAACACCAGGTCACCCTCCGCCACCGGGCTCGGGATGCACTGCTGATGCAGGCCGGTGACGTACCACAGCTCCTTGCCGGTGCGGGCGTCGTAGGCGTCAGCGCGGTGCGTGCCGATGGTGACGAGCTGCACGCCGGCCTTCGTCCGCACCGCCAGCGGGCTGCTCCAGTTGACCGCCGCCGCGCGGTCCGTCTTCCAGCGGTTCGTCCCGGTCCGGGCCTCGACCGCCAGGAGGTAGGATCTG
Organism: Gemmataceae bacterium; assembly: GCA_020847555.1. The sequence goes on along the minus strand of JADLBT010000481.1, from coordinate 18,331 downwards.
CTCCAGTGGTCCACCTGGACGATCAGCAGATCACCGACCAGGATCGGCGAGGTGCCCATGCCCCAGCGGTTGCGGAACGGCCCGTACTCCTCGGCCAGGGAGCGGATCCACACCGGCCGGCCGTCCAGATCGAGGCACGCCAGGTCGCCGGTCCCGAACAGGCAGTACAGGCGCTGACCGTCGATCGCGGGCGTCGGCACGGCCATGCCGCCCGGCGCGTACAGGTCGGTCGGCGCTGAGCCGAACAGGCGCGTGTGCCACAGCAGCCGGCCATCGGCGCGGTGGTGACAGTAGACGTGGAGCTGGTCGTTGAGGCGGCCCTCGGAGGCGGTCAGGAAGACGCGATCCCCCCAGACGACAGGGCTGCTCACCCCAACCCCGCGCGTCGGCACCTTCCAGCGCACGTTCTGGGTCCGTGACCAGTGGACCGGCAGCCCCGTCTCGGCGGTCAGCCCGTCGGCGTCGGGGCCGCGCCAGCCGGGCCAGTTGCCGGCGAGGGCGAGGGCGGGCGCCAGGAATAACACAGGAATGGCCGTCCGGCGCATCACGCTTCCTCCTCCTCGCGGCGCGGCGTCTCGGGCTGCCACTGGTCCTTCTGCCGGACCATGCCGGGCAGACCGGCGACGAACAGCACCGCCGCGAGGACGAACAGCATCCCCTCGATCACCGGGAAAAAGAGCATGACGACCGCGGTCAGCCCGAACTGCCCCGGCCCGCCGCCGCCGCCCCGACTGCCGACCATGTTGTTGAACATGTCCAGGCCGATCAGCAGCGTCTGGATCAGGTGCAGGAACAGCTTGACGACCAGGATCCAGGTCGTGCCGACGAAGCACGCCCGGGCGCGGCCGCTGAGCGGGTGGCCGAGCAGCTGCGGCCCCACCATGAACAGCGCCACCAGGAACAGGCAGAGGACCGTCAGCCAGTCGAACCCCTGGCCGCCGAATCCCCCGCGGAGCATGTAGAAGAAAAAGAATTCGTCGCGCATGTCTGGTCTCATTTGGTGGGTTGAATCTAACCCCTCGGCCCCCCTTCCCTGCAAGGGAAGAGGGGTGAAGCGTAGCGCAAACGTCTGGATGATCACGAAGGCGCTACATCCCTTCTTCTCTCCCTCCCCTCGCAGGGGAGGGGGCCGGAGGGAGAGGTTGCACCCCGCCGTCACGGTACGGCAGGCAGCCCGCTTTTCAACCCAACGCCCTTGCCGGTGTCGTCCACGACGCGGAGCAGGAACTCCCAGTTCGGCTCGGCGTTCGCTGGCGACTGGATGACCTTCACGAGGACCGTGTTGCGGCCGGCGTGCAGGGGCACGCGGAAGCGGTGCCGGTCGAAGCGTACCCCGTTGCGGTATTCCTCGAACCCGAACGCGCGCTTGCCATTCACCCAGACCGTGAAGTTGTCGTCCGCCGCCCCGCGGAACTCGACCGCGCGCGCCGCCGGGGCGATGACCTCGGTGTAGGCGAAGGCGACCGCGTCGTCCGCGTCGCCGAGCGCGTCGCGTTCCCGCAGATTGACCAGCGCGATGTGCCTGGCGCTCCCCCTCGGTCCCGGCTCGCGCACCCGGTAGCGCACCCAGCGCAGCGGCCTGCCGTCCTGGCCCGCGTACTTCGCCTTCAGGTCCACCTGCTTCTCGGGCGGGTAGGTGGTCGTGAACCCTTTCATCCCGTGGGCGTCGAACGGGCCGATCAGATACCAGTCCATCAGGAAGCCAAGGTGTTCGGCCACGCTCACCGGCTCGCCCAGATCGAGCAGGCCGGCCGCCGCGGCGCGTCCCTGCGGGATGTCGCGCGAGGCCGCGAGCGCCTTGCGGTATGCTGCGATGGCCGGTCCCTTCTCGCCCCGCTTGCTCAGTTCGGAGGCCGCCTCCAGCGCGAGCGCCACCGCCTCGAACCGAAACTCGGGATCCTCCAGCCAGCCGCGGTACAGCTCGCGCGCCGTCCCCGGGCGCAACCGCTCGACGGCGTCGAGGGCCAGCCGGCGCGCCCGGCCGGCGTGCTTCGGATCCTTCCCGAACGCGAGCAAGCGCTCCACGTCGATGCCCTTGCCGGCCTTCGCCAGGGCTCGGTCGAGGACGCGATCGAACGCGGTGCGCAGCCAGTTGGCGGCGGCCGTGTCCGGGATGTTCAGCCCCTCCAGCAGCGCGGGGAGCACCTCCGGCCCGCCGTCGCTGAGCCGGTCCCAGGCCGCCCGGCCCTGCGGCGTTCCGCGACCCTGCTTCAGGATTGTCTGAATGTCCTGCCGCACCGGGCCGCCGGCGTCCGTGAAAGTGATAGCAGCGACAACGGGCAGGACAAGAATTGATGCGCAGCGTGGCATGCAGCCCCCGGACGGTTTACAAGGTGCCGACCGAACGTTCCGATTGTGGGGTCGCCGCGGTGCGTTTGCAAGGGGAAAGCCGATGCCGAGCGTCGTCCCCCGCACCGCCCCCGCTACCCTCACCTGCAAAGCGCCCTAGAATTGGCATCAGTCCGGGGCGGTATCGCCTTTTCGCAGACAAAGAAGCGTCCCCAAGGAGACTTCCTGATGTCCTCTCCGACACCGACGAACATCACCAGCGTTCTCAAGGAAACCCGCAAGTTTCCGCCGCCCCCGGAGTTCGCCGCACGCGCCCACATCAAGAGCCTGGCGGAGTACGAGCAGCTCTACCAGCGGGCGAAGGACGATCCCGAGGGTTTCTGGGCCGAGCAGGCCGAGTCACTGCACTGGTTCCAGCGCTGGGACCGGGTGCTCGTCTGGAACGAGCCGCACGCTCAGTGGTTCGTCGGCGGCAAGCTCAACGTCTGCTACAACTGCGTGGACCGCCACCTCGACGGACCGCGCAAGAACAAGGCCGCCATCATCTGGGAGGGCGAGCCGGGCGACTCGCGCGTGCTCCGCTACCAGGATCTGCACCGCGAGGTGTGCAAGTTCGCCAACGTCCTGAAGGGGCTGGGCACCAAAGCCGGCGACCGCGTCACCATCTACATGCCGATGGTCCCGGAACTGGCCATCGCCATGCTCGCGTGCGCCCGCATCGGCGCCACCCACAGCGTCATCTTCGGCGGGTTCAGCGCCGACGCGGTCGCCGACCGCAACAACGACGCGAAGGCCCGTCTGGTGATCACCGCCGACGCCGGGTGGCGGCGCGGCAAGCTCGTCCCGCTCAAGCAGAACGTCGATGCGGCGCTGGCGAAGTCGCCGACCGTCGAGAAGTGCATCGTGTTCAACCGCTGCAACCAGCAGGTGGACATGAAGGCCGGTCGCGACCTGTGGTGGCACGACCTGACGGCGGCCGCCTCGACCGACTGCCCGGCCGAGCCGTTCGACAGCGAGCATCCGCTGTACATCCTCTACACGAGCGGCTCGACCGGCAAACCAAAGGGCGTGCTGCACACCAGCGCCGGCTACCTCCTCGGGGTGGCGCTGACGCACAGGTGGGTGTTCGACCTGAAGGAAGACGACACCTACTGGTGTACCGCCGACTGCGGGTGGGTGACGGGGCACAGTTACATCGTCTACGGTCCGCTCGCGAACGGCGCGACGACGGTCATGTACGAGGGGGCACCGAACCACCCGCGCGAGGACCGCTTCTGGGCGATCATCGAGAAGTACCGGGTCAACACGTTCTACACCGCTCCGACCGCCATCCGCGCCTTCATCCGCTGGGGCGATCAGTGGCCCAACCAGCACGACCTGTCCAGCCTCCGGCTGCTCGGCACGGTCGGCGAGCCGATCAACCCGGAGGCGTGGATGTGGTATCACAAGGTAATCGGCAAGGAGCGCTGCCCGGTCGTCGATACGTGGTGGCAGACGGAGACGGGCATGATCATGATCAGCCCGCTGCCGGGCGCGATCCCGAGCAAGCCGGGCTCGGCGACGCGGCCGCTGCCGGGCGTCGTCGCGGAGATCGTGGACCGCCTGGGCAATCCGGTGCCGGCCAACACCGGCGGGTTCCTGGTGGTGCGCAAGCCGTGGCCGGCGATGCTGCGGACGATCTTCGGCGACGACGAGCGCTACCGGCAACAGTACTGGTCGCAGGTGCCGCACTGCTACTTCACCGCCGACGGCGCCCGGCAGGACGAGGACGGCTACTTCTGGATCATGGGCCGGGTCGATGACGTGCTGAACGTGTCCGGCCACCGGCTGAGCACGATGGAGGTGGAGAGCGCGCTGGTCCACCACGTCAAGGTTGCGGAGGCGGCGGTGGGCGGCAAGCCGGACGAACTCAAGGGCGAGGGCATCACCTGCTTCGTGACGCTGGTCGGCGGGGTATCGCCGACGGAGGAGCTGAAGAAGGAGCTGCGCGACCACGTCGTCAAGGAGATCGGCGCGCTGGCCCGGCCCGACGAGATTCGGTTCACCGAGTCGCTGCCGAAGACGCGCTCGGGGAAGATCATGCGGCGGCTGCTGCGCGACATTGCCAGCGGCCGCGCGACGACCGGCGACACGACCACACTGGAGGACTACAGCATCCTGGCGAAACTGCGCGAGGAGGAGGAGGGTTGAGCGTTTGAGCTGTGTACCAGCCGCGAGCGAGCGGTCGCCCCGCGCGCTCGCGCTCACGGCCTCTAACTCGTTAGCACGAAAAACCCCAGATCTCGTCTTGACAGGAATCGGGCGGTTGATATCTTCCGCCACCCTTCTATTTCAGACAGTCGATCCGAAGCGGACCAGGCGACGGGAAGCAGTCCGGCGCTCGCCACCGCGCGCGAGTCGGTCCCTGGGGGATATGGGCCGGCCGCGTGGCGCTTCCCCGAACGGTCCCTGGGGCTTCCGGGGAGGCCGGCGCCCTCGTCACGGAGGAGATGGGGCTTATGCGTTACCGATTCGGCTGGCCGGCGTGGCTGCTGGCTTTGGGAGTGGCACTGGCGCCGCCGACCGCACGGTCCCAGACCGTCAACAACGGTTACGAGGTGCCGCCCGGTCCGACTCCGTATCTGCCGCTGGGGCACCCGCACTACAACGAGGGCGGGCTCTACTCCGCGGGCGAGTTCCTGTGGTGGATGCAGACGAACCCGCTCAAGAGTCAGCTGCTGGCGTTCCGCGGGCTCGTCGATTTCGACGGCAGCATCCACCAGGCACTCAACATCCCGGGCGGGGCCGGCGACTTCATCGGCAGCGGGTTGCCGGCCCTGGACGTCGATCAGGTCAGCGGTCCGCTAACCTCCACGCCCGGTTTCAACTTCGTTCTCGGCTGGCGCTTCCGCAGCGGCCTGGCCCTGGAGGCGAGCTGGATCCACCTGGCGGACGCACGCTATTCGGCCACCGGCAGTCTGGCGCCGCCGCAGATCCCCAGCGTGGGCACGTTCCAGGAGAACACGTTCCTGACGTCGCCGGTGTTCAACTTCACCCCGAACTTCGCCGGCCCCGACACGCAGGTCGGCGCCGGCAACATCGGCGCCACGTTCGGCATCTGGAACGCCTCGACGTACCAGACGATTGACTTCGTCCAGCGCTTCGATCAGTTCACGCTGACCGCCCGCTACCCGCTGACGGAGAGCGAGTGCTTCCGCTGTTACGGCCTGTTCGGCCCGCGCATCGTCGTCATGTGGGAGCGGTTCAAGTGGCGGACGGTGGACGCCGACATCAACGGTCAGGCGTTCGCCGACGACACGGCGACGTACAGCAACGTGGTGTCGCAGCGGTTCTACGGTCTCCACCTGGGCATGGGCAACGAGTGGATGATCGGCGACACGCCGATCGGGGCGTTCTCGATCAGTCTCGACTGCGAAGGGGCGCTGTTCGTGGACTTCGTCAAGGCCCGGGCCAAGTACGAACTGGGCGACATGTCCACGGCCGCCTCGCGCAACCGCAACTTCTTCAACCTGACGCCGGAGGTGCAGGCGGCGTTCAACCTCTGGTGGTATCCGACCGAGGGCATTCAGGTCCGCATGGGCTACAGCGGCATGATCTTCTTCAACACGATGGCGTCGCAGCGCCCGGTCGATTTCAACTACGGGGCTCTCGCGCCCGCGTGGGAGCGCGGCATCACACGCATCTGGCACGGCCTCAACTTCGGTGTGGCCTTCGTCTACTGACGCCGTCCGATCGGGTGCCCCCGCACCCCCCTGCCCCCCGCTCCCCTCGTGCGAGCGGGGGGCAGGGGGGTGCGGGGGCTTCTTCCCGCTTCCTCCCTGGCCTTTCCATTCCCGCCATCCGTATGTTAGTCTCACCTTAACAAAACGCCTGGCGGCGGCACCGCTGACGGTTCGCCCATCGGCCGTCTCCCACGAACCTGCCGGAAGGAGCGTGCGTCGTGTCGTTCCGAGCCGTGTTCATCGCCGTCGTGATCGGGACTTCTCTGCTGGTGGCGGCGTTCCTCGCCAACGCCGCCCGCCCGTTGGCCGTCACCGACCAGCCCAGCGCCGCCCTCGTCCGCGCCTCTGGGCGGTGCGCCGAGTGCCACCGGACCCAGCATTACTCGGTCGTCCACGAGTACGAGCTGAGCGTTCACGCCCAGAAGAACGTCAGCTGTCTGGAGTGCCACCAGCCCGCCGCGAAACAGCAGGGGAAAGCGCACCACGGGTTCACGATCACCGAGAAGGTGACCGCCGCCAACTGCCGGACGTGCCACGAGCGCGTCTACCAGCAGTTCGAGCGCAGCCGCCACGCGGCCCCGTCGTGGGCGGCGGTATACGGCGACAAGGACTTCACCCCCGAGCAGATCGCGTTCGCCGAGAAGTTCCACCCCGGTTCGTGCAAGCGGCCGCCCAACTCGCTCGTCGGCCCGGAGGGGGCGGTGGCTGTCACTGCCGGGTGCGTCAAGTGCCACGCGGTCGGCAAGCCGAACCCGGACGGAACCATCGGCACCTGCACCGCCTGCCACACCCGCCACACCGCGTCGGTCGAGGTGGCTCGGCTCCCGCGCACCTGCGGCCAGTGCCACATGGGTCCCGACCATTCGCAGCTGGAGATCTTCGAGGAGTCCAAGCACGGCGTCCTGTTCCACGCCCAGCACCGCCAGCTCAACCTCGCCGCCGACCCGAAGAAGCTCACCACGAAGGACATGTTCGTTCCGACCTGCGCCACCTGCCACATGAGCGGGTTGAACGGCCTCGCCGTCACCCACGACCCGTCTGAGCGGCTGTCGTACCTGCTCGCCGCCGAGGTCACGCCGAAGCGGCAGAACTTCGCCCGCGCCCAGGCGAGCATGAAGGACGTCTGCCTCAACTGCCACACCAGGGCGGTCGTCGAGCGCGTCTACGCCGAGGGCGACCAGTCCGTCGCGGAGACCAACAAGCGGGTGCAGGAGGCGAAGGCGATTGTCGATGACCTGCGCAAGGACGGCCTGCTGGGCAAGCCGTTCTCCCACCCGATCGACTTCCACTACTTCGACCTGTGGCACTACTATGGCCGCACGGTCAAGCACGGGGCGTTCATGGGCGGGGCGGACTTCGTCCAGTGGCACGGCAACTACCCGCTGCTGAAATCGATGGTCGAGCTGAAGACGATGGCGAAGGAACTGCGCCGGACGCACGGCGAGGGAGCGAAGGCCAATGGCAAGTGAGCCCCGGTGGTATCGCAGCCACCTGCTCTGGCTGGAGCTGTTCGTGCTGGCGAACCTGGCGTTCCTGGCGCCGGACATTTATCTCGCCCACTCGACCAACTCGTTCCGGCACTGGGCGGAGTGGATCCCGTTCTACTTCTCGCTCGGCGCGCCGGTGTTCCTGCTCGTTGCGCTCGCCTGCCGGCAGGTGTGTGGCTGCCCGGGGCCGTGGGCCGTGCTTGGCCACCTGGTCGGCGGGCTGGCGGTGGTCGTGGGCGTGGCAGGGCTCATCTACCATCTGGAGAGCCAGTTCTTCCAGCAGCGGACGCTGGCGAGCCTCGTCTACACGGCGCCGTTCGTGGCTCCGCTGGCATACGCGGGCGTCGGCCTGCTGCTGATCATGAATCGGACGGTGGACGCGGCGTCGGCGGAATGGCCCCTGTGGGTGTTGCTGCTGGCCCTGGGCGGGTTCGTCGGCAACTTCATCCTGAGCCTGGCGGACCACGCGCAGAACGGCTTCTTCCACTGGGAGGAGTGGATTCCGGTGGTAAGCAGTGCGTTCGCCGTCGGGTTCTTGCTGGTGCCGTTCCTGACCCGGGTGGGTCGCGGCTACCTGGGGTTGTGTGTCGTCGTGCTGCTGGTCCAGGCGGCGGTCGGGTTGCTTGGGTTCTACTACCATGTGGCGGCGAACCTGGAAGGTCCGGCGCCGAGCCTGTTCGACAACTTTGTGTGGGGCGCGCCGGCGCTGGCCCCGCTGCTGTTTCCGAACCTGGTGCTGCTCGCGTTCATCGGCCTGGCGGTGCTGCGCCGCCACATCCCCGAGCGCGCACTTTGGTGAGGTAAAAGACCAGACCCACGAGCGGGCGCCCGTGGGTCTGGGTTCCAGACCGTCAGTCCCGGCGAACCCGGGTTACGCCTGGATGTTCTGGAGCATCTCGCGCCGGGAAACCAGCCGCTGCCCGCGGCACTCCTCGATGTGGAGGGCCTTGAGCAATCGGCGCCGCAACTCCGCCTGCGTCTGCTCGATGGCGCTGGCGGCGGTGCTCGGCAGGTTCACGAAGCCGCCAGCCCGCCGGTCGTGGCCGCCGGCCCGACCCATCTTGCCGACCACCTGCCGCAGCATCTCGCCGGCCTGGGCGCGGGGCACGGATGTCCGCACCGAGAGGATCAGCTTTTCCTCGTACACCCCGGCACAGACGGCCCACTCGATCTCGTCGAAGCGGATCAGGAAATCGACGATCTGGGCCGCCATCTCCGGCTGGTGCAGCTCGTTCACCCAGCTGATGATCAGCTTGTTGTAAATGAACGAACTTTGCAGCGCCTGGAGGACGCACTCGTAGTACGCCTGCGGCAGCGGGGCGTTGCGGATCTGGGCGAGGAGATCCTTGTCGGTCAGCGGGAACAGAAAGTACAGCGCCCCGTCGTCGATCGGGCTGGCCTCGCGCGGGTAGCCGCTCAGTTCCGTCTCGATGCCGTAAGCGAGCCCCGTCGCCATCCGCGGTGGGATTGGCAGTTCCTGCTCCATCAGGTAACTGGTCACGACCGAGCAGGTCGCCCCGAGCCCGCGCCGGATGTCCGTGAACGGGATGCCTTCCAGGTCGCCCGGCGTCTGGTGGTGGTCGATGACGGCGGTGATCGGGATGTCGGGGTCGAAGGTGTGCCGGCCGGTGTTCGGCTGGCTGTCCACCATCACGATCGCCTCGCACGGCCGCCAGTCGATCCCGTCGATCGGGACCAGGTCGAGGTCGAGCAGGTCCACCATCGCTCGGTTCTCGGCCCGGGTAATCAGGCCGTCCTGCGTCAGACGGGTTGGCTTGCCGAGGCAGGTCTCGACCAGGTGGGCCAGTCCCATCATGCTGCCCAGGCTGTCGGGATCTGGCTGAACGTGAGAGACGAAGGTGATCCGACTGGCGTCCTGCACGCTGGCCAGGAAGCGGTCGGAACACCGGGGTGTAAGCACTCTGCCGTTCACCCCGGAGTCGGCACTTTGCCGTGGCATGGGGGCCTCATCGTGAGTGGGGGCCGGGAGCTTCCTGATGGGCAGACCGGATTGGCCGTCGAACCGCCCAGCTGTGGCTGCACGAGTATCCTCTCCTCGTAATCCCTTGGCGGTTGGCGCGCTCCGGTCAGGAAAGTTGTCCGTCCCTCCAGTTCTGGAACGCCCTCCCTGGCACTGAACAAATCATTATAAGCAGCTGACGTGCCGCGCCCAGGGTAGCAGGGGCGGCAGACAACCGTACACTACACTGCCGGGCTCCTCCGTTGCTTGCGAGGGGCATTCTCTGCATGCCGCTCGCCGGGGTTAAGCAAATCGAATGCCTTTGTCCTCGTTGGCGGCCTCTGGCGCCTGTGCGGCTCTCCATACCAGCATAGTTCGCCACGCAGTTACCCGACACCAACCACCCAGTTAACGCGCGCGGAAAAGTCTCCCGCGGCAGCAACTCCAGGTCGCACCCCGAGCGGGGATTGGCCGAGAGTGCGGGGGAGTTGGTGCAAGCGGATTTTGGTCCGTCAGGGGATTTTTCCATCGCGCGGGCGCGCTTCTGGCCACAACCGTTCGCGTCGGTCATCCCGGCAGTTCGGCCAGCTGGCGCCGGTACAGATCGCGCAACTCTCCCAGGAAGGCGCGCACGTCCGTCTCGCGGTAATCGGCGTAGGTCCACGGCCACGGCTCCCAGTTGCCCGCGTGAAAGCGGAGGGTGATCTCGGCGAAAATCCCGTCGTGCAGGTAAATACGGTGGGCCTGATCCTTGGTCGTCGCGAGCATGAACTTCCCGAGCGTGAGCAACCCGGGATCCAGGTTGAGCGGGCGCGGTTCGGGAAAGTTGACAGTCCCTTTACACTCGTGTTCAAGTTCGTTGGCGCGCAGCTTGATGGCGGCCAGGGCGTCGAGGGGGACGAGATCGCGAAAGGCCAGGAACTGCTTCCGGAGCCCGGCCCCCATCGTGGGCTCATAATATGCGGTCTGGGTGAAGTCGAACAGCGGGCCGGCAAGAGCGACGGGGCCGAACTCGCCTTCGAGGCGGGCGCGAGCCCAGGCCAGAGCCTCGGCGTGCCGGCTGAAGGCGGCGACCACCAGGAGGGCCGGCTTCTGGTTTCGGGGAGTGGCCATGAGCAGGAGTGCGAGATGAGGGACGGAAGAAGACATTATTTATCTTTTTCTGTCCCTCGATCACATCACCCGATCCTCGGCCCAGGCGCGACGGCGCCCCGTCAGGAACTCCTTGTATTCCAGATCGGTCGGGTCGCGAATGGTTTGTGGGTTGAAGTTGGTGTTGATGTTCTGCAGGACCGGGGCGACGTCCGCGTCCGCGTAGCCGAGGCCGCGGATCTCGAAGCAGTCGTGGTTGATGTCGATGACCTCGACGCGATCCTTCCAGACGCGAACCTTGCGCAGCTCGCGCAGCTCGGAGCGTGTACGCTTGAGGAACTCGAGGACCGCCTCGAGGCCGCCCGGGGCGTAGTCGTGGGTCGCGCGCGGCTGGGTCATATCGAATGAGGGATTCGGAGAGGGAGGAGGGAGGGCAGATGTTGGTTTTCCTTCATCCCTCCTCCCTCTCCGAATCCCTCCTCCTTTGCTACCTGAGCCCGGCCAACTCCTGCAGCAGGCGCCAGTTTTCGAGGCGATCCTGGTTCGCCCACAGCAGCGTCTCGGACGGGTTGCCGTCCCGGTCGAAGTGCTTGCTGAAGCGGCCCTCACTGCGGGCGAAGTCGATGAAGTTCACCACTTCCTTCGTCTTCGGATTTGCGAACCAGTCCTCCTTGACGGCCGGGTTGCCCTGCAGCGACAGCCGCTCGCGCACCTTCTCACCCTTGCGCGGATCGTAGATCAGGATCGGGAACGCCCGGCTGTCCACCGCCAGGCGCGCCTGGTCCCCCGCCATGTTGTCCGCCACGCCGTGCTCCGGCTGGCACGTCGTGTAGCAACTGATCACCGCCGGACCGTCGAACTCCAGCGCCCCGAGAACCGCCTTGTAGAAGTGGTTGAAGTGGGCGCAGGTCGTCTGGGCGACGTAGGTGCGCGGGTGCATCATGGCAATCTGGGCGATCTCCTTGCGCCGCTCCTGCTTGCCGCCGAACGTCTTGCCGTGGACCGACATCTTCGTGTTCTGTCCGGTGTACGTCGCGGTCGAGGCCTGGCCGCCGGTGTTGGAGTAGACCTGCGTGTCCAGAACGAAGACCTTGACGTTCATCCCGCTGGCGAGGAGACGCGACAGCGCCTGGAAGCCGATGTCGTACATCGCCCCGTCGCCGCCGATGCACCAGAGCGGCCGCTCCTTCCACCCCAGCTGGTCCCAGCGCAGACGCACGCCGAGGGCGTCGGCCGGGGCGTTCTCGAACAGCGAGTTGGTCCACGGCACCAGGTACGGATTGTACGGGTACGTCGAGGTGTAGACGGTGTTGCAGCCGGTTGCGGCCACGATGCCCCACTGGTCGCCGTACTTCAACCCGGTCGCGGCGCACAGCATGCGCAGCGCCGTCCCCTCGCCGCAGCCCGAGCACGACCCGGCGCCGCCGACGTAAAGGTGCGTCTCCTCCTTGAGCATGATGTCGATCAGAAGGCTCTCGCTGATGTAGCGCTTGTCCGAGGGGCCGATGGCCTTGAAGAGGCGGTGCGTCTTGCGCGACCGCAGCATCACCTCGTCGGTCTTCGGGATCATTTTCAGGGCGTTGTCGTCGCAGACGGTCACGCACTCGGCGCAGCCCTTGCACTTCGACGGGTCGATGATGATCTGGAACATCCCGCCGTCGCCGAGTTTCTTCTTGCTGGCGTCGTAGTACTTCTTCGTTTTCGACCACTGGGCGCGGTACATCGCGCGGTCCGCCGGATCGGCGATCTTCGCGAGTTTCGCCTCGAGGTCGGCTTCCGCGAGCACCTTGCCGAGGATGGCCGTGTCGGGGCACTCGGTCACGCATTCCATGCAGCCGGTGCAGTTTTCGGGGATGTACTCGGGGATCTCGGGACTGATGTTGCTGAAGTCGCGCAGCGTCGCGGTGCCGGCTGGCACGAGCGAGCGCGCCACCGACAGGTCGGCCGGCAGGTCGCGCTCGCCCCAACCTTCCTCGTAGCCGCGGATAATGCGCTCGTTGAAATCCACGACGTCGAGGACCGGCAGGCTGACGAGCTTGTAGCCGCTATCGACGAGCGTGCCGTAGGAGTTGTTGTTGAAGGGATCCCGCTCGGTGGCCTCGTTCATGGAGGGCTTGGAGTGGCCGTTGGTCTGCATGAGGACTCCTGGAGAGATGAAGAAGCTACGAGCCGGAAGCGTAAGCGACGGACGTGACCAAAGCCGTCGCTTACGCTTCCGGCTCGTTCAAATGTCGTTACGCCATGACGTCGCGCGGGATTTCCTGCGTCTCGCTGTAGCCGCGCTTGACGCACGTCAGGTTGTCCTTGACGACCCGCTCGCCGCGCTTGCCGAAGTATTTCTGCAGCGCCTGCTCCACGCCGACGTACACCTGCTCGTCGCTCATCTCGGCCTGCTGCGCGTAGGGCGTCAGCCGCAGGAAGGCACCGAGCAGGACGATCCCCTGCATGCGCATCTGCAGGTCGGCGACGGACGCGACCTCGCGGGCGATCTTGACCATGTCGCAGAAGTAGACGCGGATCTTCTTCTCCCGGATCGCGCGCTTGTTGGCCTCGGGAATGCGCTTCCACACCTCGACCGGATCGGTGTGCGGCGATTGCAGGAACACCGCCCCGCCGGGCATGATCCCCTTGAGCGTCTCGCCGCTGAGGATCGCGGTCGGGTCGTTGATGCACAGCAAGTCGATGTGCTCCAGTTCGCTGTGCATGTAGATGTGGGCGTCGGCGATCGTCAGGTAGTACGTCGTCGGCAGGCCCTTCTTTTCCGAGCCGTACTTTGGGTAAGCCTGGACGTCCTTGCCGAAGATGTCGCCGGCAATGGTGGCGATGACCTTGTTCGTCGTGACCGAGCCGAACCCGCCGACCGAGTGGCCGCGCATCGAGAAGCCGCCGGTCGGCCGCAGGTCCGGATCCTCGGCCCGCTTCAGCGCCAGGGCGTGGTCGATGCCGACGCAGAAGAAGTGCTGGCCGTCCGGCTTCATCGAGTTCTGGAACGCGGCGATGATGTCGCCCGGGCGCACATCCCGACTGCCCAGGCCGGCCGCCCCGTGGTAGACGCGCGGCAGGCGGTCGAGCTTCTCCTGACCGTTGACGCCCTGGGCGGCGTCGCAGAACGCCGCCTTCACCTCGCGCGTCAGGTGGTTGCCGGTCGTCGAGAGCGGATCGTCCATGCGCTCGAAGACGGTGACCGCGGTGCAGTTCTTCAGCGCCTGCACGATCTGCCGGGCCGGGAACGGGCGGAAGCAGCAAACGTTCAGGCAGCCGGCCGGGATGCCCTTCTGGTCGCGCAGGTAATCGACGGTGACCTTCGCCGTCTCCATGTAGCTGCCCATGCCAACGAGGATGAACTTCGCGTCCGCGCACCGATACGGTTCGACGAAGTTGTAGCGCCGGCCGGTTTCACGATAAAAGAGATCAAAAGCCTCTTGCAGACGCTCCTCGATCTGGTCGTAGTACCAGCGCTGGGCGATCTTGCCCTTCATGTACGAGTCCTGGTTCTGGACCACGCCGGACATGAGAGGGTTGGCCGGGTCCATGAGGTTGATCAGCTTCTCCTTCGGGTCGCCGATGTACTCCTTCATGAAGTCGGGCTCGGGCAGCCGGACCGTTTCGACAGTGTGGGTCGTGAGGAAGCCGTCCTGGACGTTGAAGAACGGCGTGCAGCTGGCCTCCGCGGCCCGGCGGGCGATCAGACACAGATCGCCCGCCTCCTGGGCGTTGCGGCCAAACAGCATGCCCCAGCCGACATCCGCGACGCTCATCAGGTCGTCGTGGCCGGCGTGAACGTTCAGCGCCTGACTGGTCAGGGCGCGGGCGCCGATGTTCATCACCATCGGGAGGCGCTTACCGGAGATGGTGTAGAGCACCTCCTTCATCAGGACGAGACCCTGTCCGGACGTGAAGTTGGTGACGCGGCCGCCGGCGATGGCGAACCCCTCGCAGACGGAGGCAGCCGAGTGCTCGCTCTCCGGCTCGAAGAACACCAGCGGATCGCCCCACAGGTTCTTGCGGCCGTTCATGACGGCGGCGTTGAACCCGCCGCCCATGGTGGTCGAACTGGTGATCGGGTAAGCGCCGGCCGCCTGGGCGACGTGGATCTCGACGTGGACCACCGCTTCGGCGCCGTCGCAGGTAGTGGGGATCCCCGGGTACTGAAACTTCTCGCCGACCGGCCGCTCGACGGTCTCGGGGGAGCGGCTAACACCACGAACCGCAGCAGAACTCATGCGGAACCCTCTTCGTTCAAGGAAACCAGGGGGAAGTGCCGCCGGGCGGGGCGGGCGAGCAGCACGAAGATGAACCCAGGCATGCACATATGCGATGATGACGCTACAAGTTCCGACTGTCAAGGAGATTTGGCGCCTGCCTGAGATACGTTTTACACCAGCGGTGCGTTGCAGTCCAGTTCTCCCGGTCGCGTCGGGGGTCGTGGGGCGACTGGGGGTTGCGGCGTGCGCCGGTCGTCTCGCTCGCCCGGCGCGTCCCGCCACAGGACCGCAGGTAGATTGAGGTGTAACTCCAGGGAAAAAGCGCTTTACTTCGGGCAATGCCCCTGCTATATCTAGCTAGCTAAGCCGAGCAACTGCTCGGAGCGGTTGGACAGGTGCCTTGCAGGAGATCCATTGCCCGGCCCGGAGTTCGATTCCCTTCCTCCTCTGCGTTCTTTCGGCGGCGCGACACTCCTCTGAGTTCACGGTCCCTAACGAAAAGATCCCGAGAAGGTGGGCGTGCTACCGGCCCCGCGGTCGCGGCCGGACAGTGCCGGACCTCCCAGGTCACCCAAACGCAGGTTCTCGGTCCCTGGCGGGGTCGGAGAAGGGACGGTAACGACTCGCAATCGCCCCACGTCATGCACGCACAGTTGGCCCCGCGGCAGGTAGGGGGCCTCTTCGGTCCATCCCTGCAAGCGGTCCCGGTAACGCCCGGCACGCCCCGCCCCGACAGGAACCGGCGGGGTAATTGGTCAGTTCGTTTTCTTGTTGCGGCGCCATATCGGAGGCGGACGGCACTCGACCGGAAGGGGAGCATCCCGGTCTGCACGCCGTCCCCCAGGAGTCCGAGGGCGCAGGCGGGGCCGAGTTGGCCCCGGCACGGAAAGGTTCTGTTTCATGGCGAAGAATATCTACGTCGGCAACCTCGCCTGGTCCGCGACGGCCGACGACCTCCTGGCGCTGTTCCAGGATCACGGGTCCGTCCGGCGGGCCCAGGTGATTACCGACCGCGAGACCGGCCGGTCGCGCGGCTTCGGGTTCGTCGAGATGGAGAACGACGACGAGGCCCAGCGGGCCATTGACTCGCTAAACGGGGCCGACTTCAACGGCCGCCCCCTGACGGTGAACGAGGCCAAGCCGCGCGACGACCGCGCCGGCGCTCCCCGTGCCGGCGGCGGGGGCTACGGCCGCACCGGCGGCGCCGGCAGCCGTGGCGGCTACGGCGGCGGCACCGACCGCGGCCGCAGGTACTAGCGCAGGGACAACCGGCCTGGTGTGTCATGGGATGGTTAAAGCCCACGGGTGGCGTCCCGTGGGCCAGGTTCCAGCGCTTGATCCACGGGACGCCACCCGTGGGCTTTAACCATCCCGTGGCACACCAGACCCTCTCTCCCGGATCACCCTCGCCGCGTGGGGCCGGCCACCCGAATTGCCCGGCCCCACGCGGCCCCTTTTTTTCTCCTCATCCCCCTGCCTCCACTGTCCTTGCGACCTGATCTTGACACGCCAGCCAATCTCCGTCACCCTGTGGATGGCGTTACCCGTCTTTCGCGGACCAAGGAGGGTCAAGCATGTTCTACCAAACCGAAGCGAAGCCCCAGGGTTGGCGTGCCGTGGCCGTCTTCGACGACCGCCCCGAAGCGCTGCTCTACCTCGGCCGGTCCTCCACGCAGGTGCGAGCCGGCTTCACCACCGCCTTCTTCGAGGTGCTCGACGACGAGGAGCGCGACGCGGTCCGCTCGATCCGTCTCGAGCGCTGGCACGGCGCCCCCGACGCGGGCCGCTGGCAGCAGCAGTCCGTCCTTCCGGTCCCCACGGCGGCGCGGGTGGCCCAGAGCGCCTGAAGTCGTTGCGTCCTTCCCGCGACCCCGATTGTGTGCCCCCCCTTCCCCCTGCAAAGCCCGCGGGTGGCATCCCGTGGACCAGGTTCCCAGCGCTTCCCTCACGGGACGCGATCCGTGGGCTTTTCATGACCCACGGATCGCGTCCCGTGGGCTTTCCACGGCCCACGGCACCTTATCCTCCTCGACCCTGCACCGGCAGTCCCGCCCTTCACTCCCACCGGATCCGGAACGCCCGGGGTGGGTTGGTCTGGACAAATATGAGCAGATACGGGCTTTGCGGATTCTGGATAAAACAACGGCGGTAAAAACCAGCGACGGGGCTTGCATTTAGCGCACGAAAGCCGAACAATGAGAACAGCTTTCTTCGACAGCGGGCGTCGGTCCATTTCATCCAGACGCTGAGGATCCCGTACATGAATCCATACAGCTCCTTGTGCGATGACTTCGGAGTGTATGTCTACGCCAACACCAAGATGGAGCTGCCCAGTCGCCGTGAAACCGTCCTTCATTTCTTCGACGCCATCCAGAAGACGTTCCCCGAGATGACGGACTTCGACCGGCGCGAGTCCGGCGAATTCGTCCTGGAGGAGGATCGCGAGCAGGGAAGTTATCGGTGGGTCAACCTGGAAACGCAGCGCATCTGCACCGGCTACGTCAACCCGCCCAGCCTGGAGGCGGCCGACAAACAGCACGAGCGCGTCCTGGAGATCGCCCCGTACCATCTCGACCTGAGTCCGCTCGACGTGGAGGCGCTCGACGTGCTGTTCGCCTTCGACTTCATGTTCTCCGGCAACCATGACGAGGTGGTGGCGGAGGCGCTGGGCCTGAACACGACCCTGGAGCAACTCGTCCAGATGCCCGGAACCCGCGTGCTCAACTACGAGCCGTCGCTCATGCTCGCGATGGACGAACACTGCCGCCAGCAGTGCCGGCTCAGCATCGAGACCCGCACCAACGCCTACCAGATCCGCACCGGACAGTATCCCGAGGCGCCGATCAGCGTCTACTTCACGGTGCGCCAGTACTGGGGCCGGCAGCCGTACAAGACCTTCGTCGAGTCCTACCACCACCAGCGGAAGCTGTGCCAGGATCTCGTGGACGCCCACATCATCCCGGCGGTCGTCAAACCGCTCGCCCAGACGATCGCCACGAAGCAGTAGGCAGGAGGCAGGAGGCGGCAGAAGAGAAGCCTGCGGGTTGCGACTCGCGGGCTTTTTTCCTAGTTCACCACTGGCCTGTTGCGAAACTCGCCCACTGCTGCCTACTGCCGAGACCCATCCCATGCCGCTCTCCCTCAGCCGGTTTGCTCAGGGTCTGAAAGGCGAAACCGCCTTCGACGTCCTCGCCGTGGCGAAGCGCCTCAAGGCTCAGGGCAAGGACGTTGTCGAGCTGCAAATTGGCGACAGCCCGTTCCCCACGCCCGCCAACGCCCGCCGCGCCGGCATCCGTGCCATCGAGGAGGGGGCGAGCCATTACTGCTCCTCGGCCGGACTGCCCGACTTCCGCGAAGTCCTCGCCCAGAACTACCGCGCCGAGTTCGGAGTGGCGGTGACGCCGGACCAGGTCGTGGTCGGTCCCGGAGCCAAGGTGTTCGAGCAACTTTTCTGCGAGGCGGTCCTCGATCCCGGCGACCGGGTTCTGGTTTTCAGCCCGCACTTCCCGACCTACGGACCCAATATCGAGCGGCGCGGGGCCGAGCCGGTCCACGTTCCGCTACGCCAGGAGAACC
>JADLBT010000480.1 GCA_020847555.1 Gemmataceae bacterium | reverse complement strand
GTTGTTCAGCATGGGCGAGGGCCAGGGCTACACCGAGCAGGACGTCCGCGAGGGCGCCCGCGCCCTGACCGGCTACACCTTCGACCCCAAGACCCTCCAGCCGCGGTTCCTCCCCAAGAGCCACGACCCCGACGAGAAGACCATCCTGGGCAAGAAAGGCAAGTGGAACGGCGAGCAGTTCGTCGATCTGATCCTCGCTCACCCCGCGACGTCGCGCTTCATCGCGATGCGCCTGTTCAAGTACTTCGCCCACGAGGAGCCCGACGCGGCGCTCATCAACCGGCTGGCCAAGGTACTCCGGGACAACAACTACGAGGTGGCACCGCTGCTGCGGACCATCTTCCTGTCGCGGGAGTTCTACTCGCCCCGAGCGACGGCCACCCACTATAAGAGCCCTGCCCAGCTGGTCGTCGGGACCGCGCGGATCCTGGGGGCCAAGACCTATGACGGCGGGGCTCTCGCCCTGGCCATGCGCAACATGGGCCAGGATCTGTTCGATCCGCCGAACGTCAAGGGCTGGGAGGGCGGCGAAACCTGGATCAACTCCGTGACGATCTTCGCCCGGCAAAACTTCACCAGCGCCCTGGTTGGCCAGGGCATCGGCAAGGGGGCGATCAAGGCGAAGGCGCCGAAGAAGCTGAAGAAGGCCACCGGACCGCTGGTCCGGGATCTTGACCTCATCGCTCCCCTGGAGCGCCGTAACCTCACCACCCCGGCCCAGGTGGTGGACTACTACACCAAGGCTCTTCTCCTGGCGCCCCTGGACGAGCAGCGGCGGGCGCAGCTTCTCAGGCTAGTGGGCGACCTGCCCGCTCCGTCGCAGTGGGCGGAGCGACGGCAAGAGATCAACCAGCGGCTCGGTGCTCTCATCATCCTGATCACCAGCCTGCCCGAATATCAACTTGCGTGAGTGGTGTCCCCGTGTGCCCACACCGCGGCCGAGGGGTGTGCCCTCGGCCGCGAGCAGTGTGGCGAACTTGCACGCCGAAGCGAATGGAGACTCGTACCATGTCAGACATCCGAATCGCGACTCGCCGCGAGTTCCTCGTGCGCGGCCTTGGCCTGGTCGGGGTGGGAGCGACGCTGCCCAACTTCCTGATCCAGACGGCGGCGAGCGGCGCCCAGGCGCGGCCGGGCGAGAAGATTCTCGTCGTCCTGCAACTGAGCGGCGGGCATGACGGCGTCAGCGCCGTCGTCCCCTACAGCAACGAACACTACCAGCGGAACCGCCAGGCCACCCGTATCACGGCCGCCGAGGCGCTGCGCATTGACGATTCCTTCGGCCTGCACCCGAACCTGCGCGGCCTCAAGGGTCTGCTGGACGACG
Organism: Gemmataceae bacterium; assembly: GCA_020847555.1. Next base: position 6,445 of record JADLBT010000480.1, on the reverse strand, counting down.
GCAAGTTCGCTGCGGCGCTGGGCGTCAGCTACCCCAACCCCAACCGCAGTCACTTCACGTCGATGGACATCTGGCACGCGGCCGACCCTGCCCGGCGGACCGGCCACGGCTGGCTCGGCCGTTATGCCGACCACGCATTCCGCGGTGTCCGCGACCCGCTGCTGACTCTGGCCATCGGCGGCGATCGGGCTCCCCGCGCCCTGCAGGGCCGCGAGCACCCCGGCCTGTCGCTGGGGCGGTCGCAGGAATACCGCTTCGCAGCCGGCCAGAGGTTCCCGCAACTCGGGGAAGTCTACCGCCAGCTCAATCGGCAGGCCGCGGAGGCGACCGGCGGCAATGCAAGCCTGCAGTTCGTGGCCCGCACGGCCGTGGACGCCAACGCCAGCAGCGAGGCCATCCAGCGCCTGGCCCAGGCCGGCCAGGGCGGTGGCGGCACCTTCCCGGCCACCCGCCTGGGCAACTCCCTGCAGACCGTGTCGAACCTGATCGCCGGGAACCTGAGTACCCGCGTCTACTACATCTTCCAGGGCGGCTTCGATACGCACGCCAACCAGCGGACGCGGCACAACCAGCTGATGACGGAGCTGAACGACGCCCTGGTTGCCTTCCAGCGGGACATCGAGCAGCGCGGATATGCTGACCGGGTGCTGCTGATGGCCTTCAGCGAGTTCGGCCGCACTCTGCGCGAGAACCGCAGCCAGGGCACGGACCACGGCACGATTGGGCCGATGTTCCTGCTCGGCCGCGGCGTACGACCCGGCCTGCACGGCCGCATGCCGAGCATGGCGCCCGGCGACCTGGTCAACCGCGAGATGGTGCCGACAACCGATTTCCGCAGCGTCTATGCGACGATACTGGAGCGGTGGCTCGGCACCTCGAGCGAGGCCGTCCTCAACCAGCGGTTCCCGCTGCTCGACTGCGTACGCGCATGACGGAACGACCCGCCTGGGCGAGTGGCAGGAACTAGCCAACCTCTCCCCAGTTTCGGAGGAGAAGGGAGAGGGAGAGTCGCTGCTCGCCTTAGCCTCCGTTGGCCGTCGGTTCGGCCGGGGAATGGTCCCCAGCCGAACCACGGTATCCCGCTCAATTAACCCCTGCTTCGCCCCAGAACGTCCGTAACTACCAGCCAGCCCCCCCACCGGCCAGGCGCTCCCTGCGGCGACGGGCGCCCCATCCCGCCCTCCCGTGTCTCTCCTGCCTCAAAGACTTCGAGAGGTCCACGACCATGAGCAACACGAAGAAAGGCTCCAGTCTGTTGGTCTTCGTGGTCGCCGCCGCCGCCATGGCCGCGGTAGCTGCGGTGAGCTTCCATACCGGCAAGCGCTCCGGCGAGGCCAGGCATTATGTGATCCCTGGGTTCGCCTGGAGCGAGGAGAAGTGGGTGCAGCGCTCGCGCGGCATTCGCACCAGCTACAACCCGGACCACGATCTCAACACGGATACGCTCACCCTCGTGCCCGGCGATGAACGCTGGCTCGACTTCGTCTACTGGTGCTTCAATAATCGCCTCGCTGAGCACCAGGTCGAGGCCTACGGGGGGACGGGCTGGCAGGGTCCCAAGGGCGGGGTCATCTTCCACTGGGCGCCGGGCTCGCGCTGGGAGTGCCACACCCTGGCGAGCTTCGGCTTCACCATCGGCCACACGGTCGGCGAGCATCAGTGGATGGACACCATGTTCCCCGACTTCTTCGAGAAGTACGGGGGCGTCCACGGCGTCAACGTCAAGGACCGCCTCGCCGAGATCGACTCGGCCTCGCCTCAGCCGTGGGTGGAGTTCCTCGAATACTGCGGCGGCGAGGAGAGCCCGTACTACCGCTACCTGTTCCACCAGGAGGTAGCCATCGACCCGGTGCGCGAGCGCGTCTGCTTCGTCGGCGGGCACGGGGTCGGGTTCGAGTACAGCTTCGAGCGCTACTACCACGAAGTGCGCGAGGTGCTCACCGACGCCAAGGCGGTTCAGTTCTTCCAGATGTACGACCGCTACGGGCCGGGCTTCGCCAGCCGCGGCGGGTGGGCCAAGAACAAGCTGGCTCCGGCCCTGCAGGGCCTCTACGGCTTGCCGGACGAGGCCAGGTGGGGTAGCCGGCCCGGCGTGGCCAAGGCGGAAAAGTACAACCCGTTCCTGTCGGGGCCGGCGATCCCCGACGGCACACCGGAGCGGGACGCCGTCAAGCGCGGTCAGGAAGTCTACCGCAAGCAGTGCATCATGTGCCACGGGAGCCAGGGCGACGGCAAGGGCTTCCTGGCCTCCGGCCTGGAAGTGAAGCCGCGCGACTTTCGGGCGGGCTGTTACAGGTTCCGCTCGACGGAGCAGGGGCAACTGCCCACGTTCGAGGACATCGAGCGCTGCGTCCGGCTGGGGACGAAGAATTCGACCATGCCCGCCTTCGGCCAGTTTCTCAGCGACCAGGAGATCCGCGACGTCTCCCGCTACATCGTCACCTTCTCCAAGCGATTCGTAAGGGCCTGGCAAGGCGACAATCAGCCCACGCAGCTGGTGATCAGCACGCCGCCGGCGGACCTGACTCCCCTCCGCCAGCACGGTGCCGTGCTGTACAAGGCGAACGCCTGCCACATCTGCCACGGTGAGGGGGGCAAGGGCGACGGCCCGTCCGCTGTCGAGCAGAAGGACAACTGGGGCTTCCCCATCGCTCCGGGTGACCTGACGTACCGCTGGCAATTCAAGAACGGCCATACACCGGCCGACGTCTACCGCACGATCTTCGGCGGGCTGGATGGCTCGCCGATGCCGTGCTTCGCGATGGCCATCCCGCAGGAGCAGGATCGCTGGGCGCTGGTGGCCTACGTGCTGTCGCTGTCCCCCGAGGTGCGCCCCGTCCTCCGCCTGCGGGACTTCCCGCGGGGCATCGCCCGGATGATCGACAAAAAAGGCCGCGTGAGGAGCTGAGACATGAGAAGAGTACTGGGCTGGCGCGACTGCCTGGTGGTGTTCCTGGCCGCCGCCGTCACGATCGCATGGCTGCTGTTCACCTACGGCCAGGCCGATAGCCGTGACACCTGCCGCTACACGCGGGTCGGCGGCGTTGCCAACGAGTGTCTCTGAACGCACCGGGTTGAGCGCTGACGCAGTCTGCGTCGCGGGTGTGCGTTGCGAATGTGTGACCGAGGAAGAGGCCGCCCGCCCGGGGGCCGAGCATGGCGAGCGAGTTGTCCTGCGAGTTGACGCCCTGTGCCGCGCCGGCCGCCGAGCCGACGGAGGGGAACTACTTTGTCGCGGCGTACCCGCCGTTCTCCTGCTGGCGGCCGGAACTGGCCGGCGCGGCGCGCGATCCGTGCAACCTGCGCACGGATCGCGCGGACTGTACGCGGCCTCCGCTGGGTCTGTATGTTCACATACCGTTCTGCGCCCATCGCTGCGAGTACTGTTACTACCTCTCCTACGCGGTCGAGACGCGGCCGCAGATGGACGAGTACGTCGAGGCCGTTCTCCGCGAACTGACGCTGTACCGGCACGCGCCCGCCTTCGCCGGCCGGTCCGTCGATTTTGTGTATTTCGGCGGCGGGACGCCGTCCCTGCTGCCGGCCGATACGCTCGCGCGGCTGCTGCGGGGGATGCAGACGCTCTTCCCCTGGGACGCCGCCGAGGAGGTCACCTTCGAGTGCGCCCCGCGGAGCGCCACCCCGGGCAAGATCCGCCTGCTGCGTGACGTGGGGGTCAATCGCCTCAGCCTGGGCGTGCAGCAACTCGACGACCGTGTGCTCGGCCTCAACGGCCGCGTCCACCTCGTGGCAGATGTCGAGCGCGCCTGGGAGGTGATCCGCCAGGCCGACTTCGACGAGATCAACGTCGATCTGATTGTTGGTCTGGTGGGGGAGACCGACGAATCGTTCCGGCAGAGCCTGGAGCAGGTGCTCGATCTGGGGCCGGACAGCGTCACGGTCTACCAACTGGAGATCCCCCTTAATACGCCGCTATATCGCGCGCTGCGGAGCGGCCAGGTGCCGGCGGAACTCCCTGGGTGGCCGGTCAAGCACGACCGGCTGGCCGAGGCGTTCGCCCGCCTGGAAGCGGCCGGATACCGGCTCCGCAGCGCCTACGCGGCAACCCGCGGCACCCGGCACGGCCGGTTCGTCTACCAGGAAGAGCAGTACCGCGGCGCCGATCTGCTGGGACTCGGCACCTCGTCGCTCTCGTATGTTACAGGAACCCATTGGCAGAACGCCCCGTCGCTGACGACCTACCTGGCCGACCTCGCGGCCGGGCGGCTTGCGGTCAGTCGGGCCTACCGGCTCAGCGCCGCCGAGCAACTGGTGCGCGAGTTCGTGCTGCAGCTGAAACTTGGTCGGGTCGAGGCCGACCGCTTCCGCGCGAAATTCGGCGTGGAGATCGCCGACCGATTTGCAGCACCCCTGAGCGAATACGCCGGGCAGGGGTGGCTGACGTATGACCGCGACGCCGTCACGCTGACGCGCGCGGGCCTGCTGCGGGCCGACCGCCTGCTCCCGGCCTTCTATCTCCCCGAGCATCGCGGGCTGCGCTACTCGTGAGGCGTCGGCCCGCCCGAGAACAGGATCCGATCATGGTCAAGGCGAGTGCGAACGGTAGCTGGGACGTGGTGGTGGCGGGCGGCGGCCCGGCGGGCACGGCGCTGGCGACCCTGCTCCAGCGGCAGGGCCGTCACTGCCTGGTGCTGGAGAATACCTCCTTCCCCCGCTACCACATCGGTGAGTCGCTGATCCCCAACACCTACGGGGTGCTGGATCAGCTGGAGTTGCTGCCCCGGCTCCGTCTTTCGCACTTTCCCAAGAAATACAGCGTCCGCTTCGTCTCGCCTGACGGCGAGGAGGCGGACCCCTTCTACTTCTTCGAGACGATTCCGGGCGAGCGATCTCAGACCTGGCAGGTGGAGCGCTCCGAGTTCGACGAGATGTGCCTGGCCAACGCGCGCGCGCACGGCGTCGAGGTCCGCATGCAGACGCGGGTGCAGGAGGTTCTGTTCGAGGGGGACCGGGCAGTCGGGGTGCGGGCGGCGCCCACTGAGGGCGAGCCCTACGAGGTGCGCGCCCGGGTGGTCGTCGATGCGTCCGGCCGCGGCACCCTGATCGGGACGCAGCTGGGGCTGAAGGGGCCGGTGCCCGGGCTGAACAAGGCGGCGGTGTGGTCCTACTACCGGGGCGGCAAGCGCCTGCCGGGTATCGACGCCGGCGAGACGACGGTGTTCATGATCCCGCAGCGCGGCTGGTTCTGGTACATCCCGCTGCCGAACGACCTGGTCAGCGTCGGCGTGGTGGCCGACCCGGATTACCTCTTCGACGAGACAGATCAGTTCGAGCCGGTGTTCCTCCGCGAGGTGGCGCGCTGCGCTCCGCTGGGGGCGCGGCTGGTGGCGGCGCCCCGGGTCGGGCCGGTGCGTGGGCTGCGGCGAATGGCCTACCGCAACCGGCAGACGGTGGGTGACGGCTGGGTGATGATCGGCGATGCAGCTGCCTTCCTCGATCCGATCTACTCCTCGGGGCTGTTCCTGGCCCTGGGCTCGGCGACCCTGGCCGCCGGCTGTATATCCGAAGCACTGGAAACCGGCGACTGCTCGGCGGCGCGACTGGGGGTGTTTACCAGCCCGCTCGGGCGGGGGGTCGAGGTGATGCGCCGGCTGATCCACGCCTTTTACGATCCGCAGTTCCACTTCCGCGCGTTCGTGGAGCGCTTCCCGGACCAGCGGGCGGCGTTGATCGACTGCCTGATCGGCGACGTGATCGATAAGAACCTCAACGGGTTCCTGGAGGCGCTGGCGACCATGACGCCGCCGCCCCCGCCCCTGTGAGGGCGGACGGCGGAGCTGCCCTTGACCGCGGCGTCCCCTTTGCACTACAAAATAAGGTGGATTTAGCGAATTTACCTCAGGGGACTGGTATGGCCTTTGGACAGTTCTTCTCGCAGCGATTCGGCTACGCCACGCACGCGCTGGCCTATCTGGCCAAGAAGCCGTTCGGCGCGCTGACAACCATCTCGGAGCTGAGCGACTGGGTTCGGACGGTGTGGGCGGGGGCGTCGGAGGCGTACCTGTCGAACGTGATCCAGCGGCTGGCGCGCGGCGGGGTGCTGCAGAGCCACCGTGGCATCGCCGGCGGCTACTCGCTGGGCAAGCCGGCTGACGAACTGACGCTGCGCGATGTTGCCGAGGTGCTCGAGGGCGTCTCGCTGCAGCGCTGCGCCCTGTCGCTGGGGCCGAGTTGCCCCAAGGTGGGCCGCTGCAGCATCCAGCGTACCCTCCGTGGCGTCGAGGAGCAATACCTGGAGTCGCTGCAGCAGATCACCATCGCCGACGTGGCCAGCGGTATTACCGTGCAACTCCCGAAGGAAACCGCGCAGCTGGAGTGACCGCCGTCACTTGTGGCCGCTTCTGGAGAGTGACAGCAGCGCCGTCGAAGGGAACGCTGCCACCATAAGAGAGGGGGCACGATTGACATACCCATGTCAATCGTG
>JADLBT010000479.1 GCA_020847555.1 Gemmataceae bacterium | reverse complement strand
GTACCGGCGTCTGGTCCCTTCGCCGGCGGGTCGATCAGGGGGCCGACGCGCGCCCAGAACTTGCTGACGGTCGGCTCGGCCCGCTCCCTTACTAGCACCACGTCAGCATGCAGGCGTGCATAGGCCCGCTGGGCGGTTGGGGAATGGGCGTACCACCCTCGAAGCTGCTCGGCGACCGAAGCGGCCAACGTCGTCGCACGATCCATGGCAGAACCTCCTGGCTGTCCGGGATAGGCGGCCAGCGGCCGGCTTGCCTGTGATCCTTGCAGGATCCGCGCCGTGACGCGGGCGTTTCGCGCTGATCCTGTCGGACAGCCTGAAGCCCCTTCCGCATCAGGAAGGGGCTTCTTCAAAGCGAATGGCACGCCGATTGTGTTGTCGATATGCGAGGAGGCCGATCAGACCTGATCAGGCAATAGCGAGCGTGACTGCGTGCTGATACTCAAGAGATCATGCATCAATCGGGCCAGGAGTTCGCCCTGCTCGTTTTCGGTCGACGGCTTGGTGCTCAAAGGCTGGGCGGCGCGACGGCTCGCCCGGGTGTCCACTTCGACCTACACACCTGGGGCGCTGGCGGTCTGCTCAATCAACCTGGAGCACCTCCAGCTCAAGGTAGCGGGCCTGGGTTCTCGGCGTCGTGACCATGTTCCCGCACTCCGATTCGTCAAATCTCAGCCCAGGCCGCCTCTGTTGTGCTTGGGGTTATTGCTGTTGGCTCTGTGCCTGCTGGCTTCCTGGTGACTCAAGAATACCGGTTCGTCGGCGCCGTGTCAGGGGACACTTGTCCCGTATTTGACTGGGCAAGGTATCCCGCCCGGGACATGCCGCGCCCATCGAGCCGCAATGCCCTGTCGCGCATCCCCGCCTGCCGGCGGGTGCACGCAGCCCCCTTGCTGTGTCATCGTGCTACCCACACCTGATCGTCTTTGACGTTACCGTCTCCGACACCACCGGGGGAGAGATAGCCGCATGCGGGCTGACCGGACCTTCTTCAACCTCTACAGCCACGATCTCGTCCGCGTCGCGGTCGCGATCCCGGACGTGCGGGTCGCGGATCCGGCGTTCAACGCCGCGCGGACCATCGAGCTGATGGAGCGGGCAGCCGCCGAGCGGGCGGTTGTGGTGCTGTTTCCCGAGCTTGGGCTGTCGGCCTACTCCTGCGACGACCTGTTCCACCAGCGGGCGCTGCTGGACGGGTGCCAGGAGGCGCTGGCCCGCGTGGTCGAGGCGTCCCGAAATCTGGAGCTTGTCGCCGTGGTCGGGCTGCCGCTCCAGGTGGGCCACCTGCTCTACAACTGCGCCGCCGTCGTCTCGCGGGGGCGGCTGCTGGGCGTGGTGCCGAAGACCTACCTGCCGAACTACCGCGAGTTCTACGAGGCCCGCCAGTTCACCTCCGGCAGTGTGGCGACCCAGGACCGCATCACCCTGGCCGGTCAGCAGGACGTGCCGTTTGGGAGCCAGACGCTGTTCCAGCTTGAAGAGCAGCCGCTGCTGACGTTCCACGTCGAGATCTGCGAAGACCTCTGGGTGCCGATCCCGCCGTCGTCGTACGCGGCGCTGGCCGGTGCGACGGTGCTGTTGAACCTCTCGGCCTCGAATATCACCGTGGGCAAGGCCGGCTACCGCCGCGACCTTGTCGCCGGGCAGTCTGGGCGCTGCCTCGCGGCCTACCTCTACTCGGCGGCCGGCCCCGGCGAGTCCACCACCGACCTCGCCTGGGACGGCCACGCGCTCATCGCCGAGGACGGCAACATCCTGGCCGAGTCGGAGCGATTCAGCCGCGAGCCGCAACTGGTGGTGACCGAGCTTGACCTGGAGCGGCTCTCCCAGGAGCGGATGCGCCAGGGCACCTTTGGGCAGAACAGCCTTGCCGAAGGCCCGCAGGCCACCGGGTTCCGCACCGTGCGCTTCTCGCTCGACCTGCCCGCCGACGAGCGCCTGCTCCCCCGCCGCCCGTACTACCGGTTCCCGTACGTCCCGGCCGACCCGCACACCCGCGACGAGCGGTGCGCCGAGGTCTTCCACATCCAGGTGCAGGGGCTGGCGAAGCGGCTCCAGTTCACCCGCCTCAAGCACGTCGTCATCGGCGTGTCGGGCGGGCTGGATTCGACACACGCGCTGCTGGTCTGCGCCCGCGCGATGGACCTGCTGGGCTACCCGCGCGAGAACATCCTGGCGTACACCATGCCCGGCTTCGCCACCAGCAGCCGCACCCTGGAGCAGGCCCACCAGTTGATGCGGGCCGTTGGTTGCACGCCCCAGGAGCTTGACATTCGCCCAAGCTGCCTCCAGATGCTGCGCGACCTCGGCCACCCGTTTGTGGACGGCCAGCCCGTCTACGACGTGACCTTCGAGAACGTCCAGGCCGGCGAGCGCACCAGCCACCTGTTCCGGCTCGCCAACTTCCACAACGGCCTTGTGGTGGGCACCGGCGACCTGAGCGAGCTCGCCCTCGGCTGGTGCACCTACGGCGTGGGCGACCACATGTCCCACTACGCCGTCAACGCCAGCGTGCCGAAGACGCTGATCCAGCACCTGATCCGCTGGGTCGCGGAGGTGGGCGAGCTAGGCCCAGACGCCAGCGGCACGCTGCACGCCGTCCTCGAAACCGAGATCAGCCCGGAGCTGATCCCGGCTGGCGGCCCGGAAGACCTGGGCGCGTCACAGCCGTCGCAGTCCACCGAGGCGAAGATCGGCCCCTACGAGCTGCACGACTTCACGCTCTACTACACGCTGCGCTACGGGTACGCCCCGCCGAAGGTGGCGTTCCTGGCGTACTGCGCCTGGAACGACGCGACGCGCGGCCAGTGGCCGGGCATCCCGGAGGAGCGGCGGCGGGAGTACCGGCTGGACCAGATCAAGGCGCACCTGGGCACCTTCCTCTGGCGGTTCTTCCAGTTGAGCCAGTTCAAGCGAAGCTGCATCCCGAACGGCCCGAAGGTCGGGTCGGGCGGGTCGCTGTCG
>JADLBT010000478.1 GCA_020847555.1 Gemmataceae bacterium | reverse complement strand
GCGTCGGCCTCCTGGTAGCGCGGGGTCAGCTGGGCGAGCAGCCCGTCGAAGGCGGCCGGGCTGAGGCCGGTCAGCTGGCGAAAGGCGTCAGGGGTGCGCTTCAAGCGGTCGCTGTGGCTCATCCTGTCATCCTACTGCCTGGACGTTCTATTGTGCAGCGAGTCTATTGTAAGCTCGGAGGGAGGGGGGGCAAGCGGTTTCCGCGGGCGGCACTATTTGCTGGACACGGCTCCCCCACCCGGTTATACCCAAGGCGTCTCGCCTGCCCACAAGCAAAGGAGACCATCCATGTCTCGCACCCTGGTGCCGCGGCGCTTCCGCCGCGCCGTCGTTCCGCTCGCCCTCCTCGCGCTGGCGGCGGTCGTGTCCGCCCAGACGCCCGATCCGGTTGACGTGGAGGGCCAGCCGCTCGGCGCCAACGTCAACCGCGTCCTGCAAGCGCTGGAGTTCCTCGGCACTCCGCTGCCGGCCGACGTCGCGGAGCCGCTGCGGCAAGCGGCCCGTGCCCGCGACGCCGCCAGGCTCCAGAAGCTGCTCGACCCGCACGTCCTGGTGATCGTTGACATGTCCCCGGAGGCGCGCGTGAAGGCCCGTCGCGGCCCGGCGAAGGCCGTCCTGCAGCAGGGCGGTTACACGCCCATCCTGATCAAGGTGCTCAACGAGAGCACCGTCACCAGGTCGCTGCGCGTCACCAGCCCCCAGGCCGGGCCGATCTTCTCCGGCGGCGCCGCCAAGAACGTCAAGGCGGACAGGAACCGCTTCCTCGACGTCGAGATCTTCGGCAAGCCGCCGATGACGCCCAACCTGAGCGGGCTGAAGGTCGATTACGTGATCGGTCTGATTCACAGCAGCGAGGCCGGCAAGCGGGAGGCGACGCTCGCCTTCGACGTCGGCCAGGGGACGCAGGATCTCGGCTTCCGCGGCGAGGTGCCGATCCTCTTCGACGTCCGCCCGGCGGTGGCGGTCAAGCTGTCCGTCCTCGATCAGGACGGCAAGCCGACCGTGGGACGCTTCACCTTCAAGGACAAACTCGGTCGCGTCTATCCGCCGCGCGCCAAGCGTCTCGCCCCGGACTTCTTCTTCCAGGACCAGGTTTACCGCGAACACGGCGGCACCGTCCTGCTGCCGCCCGGCGAGCTGACGATGCAGTACGGGCGCGGCCCTGAGTACCAGCTGCTCACCCGCCAGGTGACGGTCCCCGCCAAGGGGGAAGCGCGGATCGAGGTGAAGCTGAAGCGGTGGACCGAGCCGGCGAAGTACGGGTTCTACAGCGGCGATCATCACATCCATGCGGCCGGCTGCGCTCACTACACCAACCCGACCGAAGGGGTGTTTCCGAAGGACATGTTCCTGCACGTCAAGGGCGAGGGGCTGAACGTCGGGTGCAACCTGACGTGGGGGCCGTGCTTCGAGTACCAGCGGCAGTTCTTCGAGCCGGTGCCGCACAAGCTGAGCGAGCCGTTTACCATCCTCAAGTACGACATCGAGGTGAGCGGGTTCGGATCGCAGGCGCTCGGCCACGTCTGCCTGCTCAACCTCAAGGACCAGACGTATCCCGGCTCCGACGGCACCAAGACGCGCGGCTGGCCGACGTGGACGACGCCGCTGATGCAGTGGGCCAAGAAGCAGGGCGCCTATTGCGGTTACGCCCACTCGGCGAACGGGCTGCAGATCAACCCGCAGGCCGCGTCCAGCCGCCTGCTCTCCCAGCTCGACACCGACAGGAACGGCCGCATCATCCCGACCGAGGCGGCGAAGGGTCTGCTGCCCGACACCTTCGCCAAACTCGACCTGAACAAGGACGGCGCGATCGACGAGCCGGAGCTGATCAAGGGGCTGGCGCGGCTGGCGGCGAACGACGTGCGCAACCTGCCGAACCTGGCGGTGCCGGAGTTGAACGGCATCGGCGCGCAGGAGATCTTCGTCACGGTGTCGCAGGGGCTGTGCGACTTCATCAGCGCGATGGACACGCAGCGCGTGCCGGAGTGGAACTGCTGGTATCACATCATGAACTGCGGCTTTCCGCTCAAGGCGAGCGGCGAGACGGACTTCCCGTGCATCAGCGGCAGCCGGGTCGGCGAGGGCCGCGTCTACGTCCAGCTCGGCAAGATCGACCGGATCGACTTCAGCGCTTGGTGCGAGGGGCTGGCGAAGGGGCGATCCTACGTCTCCGACGGCTACGCCCACGCCCTGGATCTCAAGGTCGGCGGTAAGACGCCCGGACAGGAAGTGAAGCTGGAGCGCGGCGGCAAGGTGCGCGTCGCGGCGAAGGTGACGTTCGCGAAGGAGACGCCGCTCGGCACCGCCAAGGGCGGCACTGTTCCGACCGGCAACAAGCGGCTGGTGGAGCTGATCGTCAACGGGCGGGTGGCCGCGACGCGCGCGGTGCCGGCGGACGACCGGCCGCACGACGTCGAGTTCGAGGTGGCGATCCCGCGCAGCAGCTGGGTAGCGCTGCGACAGTTCCCGCAGCTGCACACCAATCCGGTGAACGTGATCGTCGAGGGCAAGCCGATCCGGGCGAGCCGCAAGAGCGCCCAGTGGTGCGCCGACTGCATCGAGCAACTCTGGCGAGCACGCAACCGGGCGATCGCCGACAACGAGCGGGCAGCCGCCGAGCAGGCGTTCCAGCGCGCCATCGGCCGCTATCGCGAGATCGCCGCGGAGGCACCCGAGGGGAGCTGATACGTCCCGGCGCCGTCCGAGTCCGCAGCGTCAGCGAGGGGAGTGTCTCGTCCCTCGCTGACGCTGCGGGCTGGTTACGCGAATGTCACATCCAGCCCCAGCGCCGCACGCAGCCGCCGCAGGTATTCGGCGCGGGGAATCTCAATCGCCCCCAGTCGGGCCGTGTGTTCGGTCAGCATCTGCACGTCCACCAGCGTAAACCCGCGCTGGCGCACCCGCTCCACCAGCGCCGCCAGCGCGACCTTCGACCCGTCCCGAATGCGCGTGAACATCGACTCGGCGGCGAACAGCCCGCCCGCCACCACGCCGTACACGCCGCCCGCCAGGTGCTCCCCGTGCCACGCCTCGACACTGTGCGCGTGGCCGAGCTGATGCAGCCCCTCGTAGGCGGCGATTATCTCCGGCGTGATCCACGTTCCTTCGTCGCGCCCCGCGGCACACCCGCGAATCACCGCCCCGAACGCCGTGTTTACCGTCGCCCGGAAGCGTCTCGAACGCAGGGTCCGGGCCAGGCGACGCGGTACGTGGAAGCCGTCCAGCTCCAGGATGGCGCGCGGGTCGGGGGACCACCAGTGGACCGCCTCGCCCTCGGCATACCACGGGAACACGCCGCGGCGGTACGCTTGCAGCAGCCACTCCGGGCGCAGGTCGCCGCCGACCGCGACCAGCCCCATCGCATCGGCGCGGGACGGGTCGAGCAGCTCGGGGTTGAACTTCCGCCGCCGGAACCAGAACATGCGCTGTCTCGCAAGGGCAAGGGGCGCGGTCCTCCGGACCGCCAGGCCAGGGAGGAGCCGCGCCCCTCTCTCATCCCACGCACGCGCCCGCTCAGTCACGGGTTCTCGCCTTGTGCCACCCGGGGCGCAGGATCGCGACCGGCGCCGGGGACAACCGCGCCGACAGGGCGGCAACCTCCGGGCGCGGAGCGGCTGCGGGGGACGGACGTGCGGGCGGGAGCGAGGCGCCGGTCTTCGGCCCCTTGCCCTCCTTGTACCCGCGCTCCTTCCACTTGCTCTTGCGCAGGACGATCCACCCATCGAGCCGGTCCTTCGGATCGGAAACGACGTAATATCCCATCTCGTACTTGTCGGACAGCATGTCGAGGATCTTCGCCAGGGGCTGGTTCTTGGCGACGAGGGCCACCTTGGAGTTGTTCGAGATGCCCGAGCCGTTGTCGATCTTGACGCCGAGGCGATTGTCGAACTCCCCGCGGATGTCGGCCACCGCGTCCTTGAGGTTCACCTCCTTGGGCCACTCGACGGTGATCTTCTGCTTGAGCTTCTGGCGGGGGGCGGCGGCCGCGGGCTTTTCCTGCCCGCGCGCCGCCTCGACGGTTCCCAGCCAGGCGGTGCAGACCGCCACCAGAATGCCATTCTCGATGAGCCGACGCATGCACGATCCTCCAACCAGATCCGTGTGATGGGGCGCAGTCCGCTCGCTGCTTCGGCGCTCATCCTACCAGACGGAAGGGGCAGGGGTCAGGGGGACGCGGCGCCGCGGCGCGTGACGGGTCTCGGTCCGCCAGGTACAATGAAGGGGTGGGTCGGTTCGCGGCAGGACAGCGAACCTCAACCCCTTCCCGCTGTCCTGATTCGTGTATCCGGACCCGAACCCCCATTGGGGTAGCTCATGTTTGTCGATCGCGTGACGATTTACGTGAAGGGCGGCGATGGCGGCCGCGGCTGCCTCAGCTTCCGCCGCGAGAAGTACGTCCCACGCGGCGGTCCCGACGGGGGCGACGGCGGCGATGGCGGGAGCGTCATCGTGCGCGCCGTCGCGGGGACCGACAACCTTTCCCAGATCGCCCACCTCAAGCACTGGCGCGCCGAGCGCGGCGCTCCCGGCGGTTCGGCCAACTGCCACGGCCGGTCGGCCCCCGATCTGTACATCGACGTGCCGCCCGGCACCCTCGTCCGCGACCGCGATCGCGGCCACATCCTCCGCGACCTGACGGAGGCCGGCCAGCAGGTGACGGTCGCTCACGGCGGGCGCGGCGGCCGCGGCAACAAGGCGTTCGCCACCTCCGTCAACCGCGCCCCGCGCGAGACGCAGCCCGGCATCCCCGGCGAGGAACGGTGGCTTGTGCTCGAACTCAAGATCATCGCCGACGCCGGCCTGATCGGCCTGCCCAACGCCGGCAAGTCCACCCTGCTTGGCCGCCTGTCGCGCGCCCAGCCGGAGATCGCCGACTACCCGTTCACGACCAGGCACCCGAACCTCGGCATGGTCGGCATCGGCGGCGAGCGCACCTTCGTGCTGGCGGACCTGCCCGGGCTGATCGAGGGGGCGCACAGCGGCGTCGGCCTGGGGCACGAGTTCCTCCGGCATGTGGAGCGGACGCGCGTCCTGGTTCACCTGGTCGAGCCGCTGCCGGCCGACGGTAGCGACCCGCTGGAGAATTACCGCACCGTTCGCCGCGAGCTGGAGATGTACAGCGCGAACCTGGCCCACGAGCCGGAGATTGTTGCCCTCAGCAAGGCCGAGCTGACCGGCAGCGCGGAGGTGCGGGCCAGACTGGAGCGTGAACTCGGCCGCGAGGTGCTGGCGATCTCCGCCGTGACCGGCCAGGGGCTGGCCCGTCTGGTCGGCGCGGTCGCGACGCTCCTCGCCACGCTTCCGCCGCCCTACCGGGACGACGAACTACCCGCGCCGGCCTTGCCAGGCAAACCTACGCCCGCCGAACCGGCCCGGCCGACGGAGGCGACCCCATGACGCCCGATGTGGTGGTGGACGTGGGCAACAGCCGGATCAAGTGGGGCCGCTGCGTGAACGGCGCGGTTGCCGGGATCCATTCGCTCCCCGTGGACGACCCGCAGGCGTGGCAGCGGCAACTTGCCGAGTGGGGGCCGCACGAGCCGCAGGCGTGGGCCGTCGCGGGCGTCCACCCCGTCCAGCGCGACGCACTGGCGGAATGGTTGCGTGCGCGCGGCGCCCGCGTCTGGGTGCTGGACGATCCCGGGCAGATCCCGCTGCAGGTCCGCCTGGAACATCCCGAGCGGGTCGGCATCGACCGTCTGCTGAACGCGGTCGCGGCCGTCTGGCACCGGGCCAGGCGGCGCGTGCCGGCGGTCCTCGTCGATGCCGGTTCGGCCGTCACCGTCGATTGGGTGGATGCGGAGGGGACGTTCCGCGGCGGGGCGATCTTCCCCGGACTGCGACTGATGGCCCAGGCGCTGCGCGACTACACCGCCCTGCTGCCGCTGGTGCAACCCACTCGCCCGTGTCCCGACCTGCCCGGCGTCACAACCACGCAGGCCATCGAGGGCGGCATCTACTATGCCGTCGCTGGCGGGATCAACCGGCTCATCAACGTGCTCTGCGCGCGCTCCCCCGGTGAGGCCCACGTCTTCCTGACCGGGGGCGACGCGGCGCTGCTGCGGCCGGTCCTCGACGAGCGGGCCGAGTACTGGCCGGAGATGACGCTCGAAGGGCTCCGCCACAGCGCCGAGGCCCAGCCGTGAACCCATCGCCAGGTTCCGATGCAACCTATCTCGCCTGTCTGACCCCACCGGGCACCGCCGCCATTGCCGCGCTGGCGGTGCGCGGCCCGCGGGCGTGGGACATGGTGCGCGGCCTGTTCCTGCCTGTTTCGGGCCGCCCGCTGCCGGACGAGCCCGGGCCGGGGCGCTTCTGGACGGGGCGCTTCGGGGACGAGGCGGCCGGGGGCCGGGACGAGGTCGTTGTGGCGGCGCGGCGCGGCGGGCGGTGGGTCGAGATCCACGGCCACGGCGGGCGCGAGGTGGTGCGGGCTTTGATGGAGGCGCTGGCGGTCCGGGGGGCCGAGATCTGCTCGTGGGAGGAGCTGGAGCGGTGGACGGCTGATGACGGGGTGCGGGCGAGCGCCCTGGCAGCGCTGGCGCGGGCGACGACCGTGCGGACCGCCGCCATCCTCCTCGACCAGCATCAGGGGGTGCTTGCCGCGGCACTCGGGACGATCCTCTCGGCCCTGGAGCGCGGCGACGTGGGCGAGGCGGGCCAGCTGCTGGATGAGCTGGCGAGCCGGATCTCGCTGGGGCGTCACCTGACGCGGCCGTGGCGGGTGGTGGTCGCCGGGGCGCCGAACGTCGGCAAGAGCAGCCTGGTGAACGCGCTGGCTGGCTACCAGCGCAGCGTGGTGGCGCCGACGCCGGGCACGACGCGCGATGTGGTGACGACGACCGTGGCGCTCGACGGCTGGCCGGTCGAACTGGCGGACACGGCCGGCTGGCGCGACGAGGCGGAAACGCTGGAGCGGCAGGGCATCGACCTGGCCCGGACCGCCGCCGCGACGGCCGATCTGTGCCTGTGGGTGGTGGACGCATCCGCCGCGCCCGTCTGGCCCGCCGACCTGGCCGTGCCGGTGCTGCACGCGATCAACAAGACCGATCTGCCCGCCGCCTGGGATCTCGCCCAGGCGACGAACGCCGTCCGGGTTTCGGCCCGGACCGGGGCCGGCCTGGCGGACCTTTGCGCAGCCATCGCCGGCCGCCTGGTCCCGGCCCCCCCGCCGGCCGGGGCTGCCGTCCCGTTTACCGACGTTCTCTGCGCTCGGGTCGAGGAGACCCGCGCGGCGTGCGCCCGGGGCGATGCACGGGGGGCGCGGCAGACCCTGGAAGCCGCCCTCGGCGACCCCGGCTGAGGCGCCGCCCGTGCCGCTGCTGACCTGGGACACAGACACTGCGCGCCACTACAATACATACACCTCAACTGATATGTGAACGAGCCTCTTGCGAGGGTGAGGAGATGTCGTCTGTTTCTCCGGACGAGCCGAACGAGGGATCGATGGTCGCGGTGGTCACTCTGCTGCCCGGGCCGGACCGCAAGCGCACCTCGCGGCTCTACTCGTACCGCCTGACCTACCGCAACCCCGACTACGAGGCGAACGGGTGTGTGATGACGTGGGAGGTCGAGGGCGGCCGAACGCCCTACCAGATCGCGATTGAACGCGCGCCGAACGGGGGGTTGCGCCTCCACTGCACATGCGCCGACGCGGTCTTCCGGGCCGAACCGGAAGGGCGGTTCTGCAAGCACATCCGCGGCTTCCTGCACCTCGGCCAGGAGCTGCGCGAGCAAGGGGACTACCTCCGGTTCGCCATGCGGGCGGCGTCGTGAGCGCCGCAGCGGCCAACCGAGCGCAACGCGAGCGAGGGCGGCGAGGATTTCTCCTCGCCGCCCTCGCTCCTTTCCGCAATGAGCGACCGCGGCTCGGACCTGATGGACCCGCCAAACAGGCCCGGAAAGCGCTTGCTTTCCGCCGCCAGCGTGCCTATCGTGGCACGAGGACAGCCCCCCGCCTTCTGCCCTGCCTGGAGTTCGGCAATGCGTCGAAGTCTTCCGCCCCTCGCGATCCTCCTTCTGCTTGCCCCCCTGACCGCCGCCCGAGCCGACGAACCGCTGCACCAGCGCATCGATGCGCTCGTCCTGGCGAAGGCGAAGGGGCAGCCGGTTAGCGCGCCGGCCGACGACGCCGAATTCCTGCGCCGCGCCACCCTCGATTTCGCCGGACGGATTCCCTC
>JADLBT010000477.1 GCA_020847555.1 Gemmataceae bacterium | reverse complement strand
TGGAGCCGCCGGGAGGTCTTCAGGTAGCGCAGCCCCTCGGCGAGGTCGTGCCGCACGCTCTTCCCGGTCGGGATGGGGGCGTCGGTGGCCACGCGCGAGAAGAGGAGCGCCGCGAACAGGAGCATGACGACTTCGACCGTGAAGGCCGTCGTGAGGCCCGGCCCATCGGCGAGCAGGCCGCCGATGGTCGGGCCTCCGAACTGGAGGGTGGCGGTGAAGGCCATCGTCCCAAGGATCACCCCGTTCTGGAGCTGCGAGGGCCTCAGGATCTGGGGGATCATGCTCTGCCGTGCCGGGTTCGTGAACGCGCCCGCCGAGCCGACCACCGCCGAGAGGATGAAAACCGGCCAGATGAACCCGGCCTCCCAGCCGGCGAGGGCGACATACACGCAGGACACCACCGCCGCGACGCTGTACGTCCGCACGAGGATGCGCCGCCGTTCGACGCGGTCCGCCACGACACCACCGACGAGCACGAACAGCGCCGCCGGGAGGGTCAGGCAGATGAGCGCAGCCGCGATGACGATAGCGCGGTTGTCCTCCGCGACGCGGTCCTTGATGAAGAGCGGGACGGTCGTCGCCTGGATGCCGACGCCGGAGCCGGCGACCACCGAGGCGAGCCACCAGAGCCGGTAGTTCCGGTTCGTGAACGGGTTCCCGCTCTCGGCCTGGGGCGCGACCTCTGCCCCTGCAATGGCTGCGTGCTCGGTCACTGGCGCGCGAGTCTACACCCGCGCGCACGGGCCATGACACCTGTTTGTTCGTGCCGGGCTATGTATGCACCCGCGGCAGCACCTCTTCGAGCAGGCGCTGCGTCTGGTCCATGATCTCGGCGTCGCTGCTCGCGATCGGCCGCAGGACGAACTTCGAGATGCCGGCGGCCACGTATTCCTGCACCCGCCCGGCGATCGCGTCCGCGCCGCCGACGGCGAGGTACGCCTTCGGCTCGAACCCGGCGGCCAGCCGCGTCATGCCGGCCGCCGCGCGCTGCACCTCCGGCTCGTCCCATGACCCGAAGCGGAAGGGGAAGCCCGCGCCATAATGGTCGTCGTCTATGGTGCGGCCCGCCTTTGCGGTCGCTTCCTTGATGCGCGCCACGATCGGGGCCAGGCGCACCGGCGGTTCGAGCCCGGCCAGCCAGCCCGTGCCCAGCCGCGCCGTCCTGCGCACCGCCGCCTCGGAGCTGCCGCCGATCCAGACGGGCAACGGCTTTTGCAAGGGCAACGGCGCGATTGTGGCGTCCCGGTACTGGAAGTACTTGCCGTGGCACGTGACCTGCTCGCCCGCCCACAGCCGCGTCATGATGCCCAGCATTTCGTCCGAGAGCGTGCCGCGCCCCTCGGCGCTCCGGCCTGTCGCGGCGAACTCCACCGCCAGCTCCTGCCCGACGCCGAACGCGGGCAGGAGGCGCCCGCCACTGAGGTGGTCGAGCGTCGCACATTCCTTCGCCAGCACGAGCGGGTCCCGGAACGGCAGCACGATGGCGTTCATGCCGAACTTGAGCCGCTCCGTCCGGCCGGCGAGGAACGCCATCGCCACCATCGGCTCCAGCGTCGGCGCGGTCGAGACGAGCCGGTCGCTGAACCAGATCGAGTCGGCCGCGCCCGCTTCGCACAGGTCCACCCAGGCGCCGAGGGCGGCGGGCCCCGAGAACGGCACACCGGCCGCGCCCAGCCCGATGCGGATGCTCATACGTCCCCCTCCTCCCTGCCCGGCACTCGTGCTTGCCGCCGCTCTACGCCGTCAGGACGCCGCAGCGGACGAGGTGTTCCCGCAAGAGCGCGTTGAACTGCTCCGGCGCCTCCATGTTGGAGAGGTGGCCGGAGCGCTCGATCACCTCGTAGCGCGCGTTGGGGATGAGGCCGGCCATCGGGCGGGACGCATCTGGTGGGATGAGGGTGTCGCCATCCCCGGTGACGATGAGCGCCGGCACGGTGATGCCGGCGAGGTCCGGCGTGGCGTCCCGGCGCTCGGCCATCGCCACCGCGGCCCCGGCGATGCCCTCTGCCGGCTGGCTGCCGATCATGCCCTTGACGCGCGTCATCAGCTCGCCCGGCGCAGTTGCGGAGAGCAGGGGCGGCGGGTTGTCCGCGAGGAATCCGTTCCCCTCCGCGCGCAGCCGCTGGGCGAGGTCGCGGCGGCGCTGCTTGCCCGCGTCGTCGTCGGCGCCGGAGCGGGTGTTGGCGAGCACCAGGCCGGCGACGGCCTCGGGGTGGCGCCGCCAGAACGCCAGCGCGACGTAACCGCCCATCGACAGCCCGCACACGACCGCGCGGTCGACGCCCGCTTCCTGCATGGCCGCGAAGGCGGCGTCCGCGGCCGAGTCCATGCTCGCGCCTCCCTGCCCGGCGGCACTGCCGAGCCCCGGGAAGTCGGGCGCAACCACGGGCAGGCGGTCGCCGAACTCCCTGACCTGGCCCTCCCACATCGAGCGGTCGAGCGGAAACGCATGGAGCAACAGGAGGCCATCAGCCACAGAGACACCTCGGGCAAGTGATTTGCCCGACTCTACACGGTCCCGCCCTCACGGTTGTCGCCGTGCCGCCCGTCCGGTAGCGTTTCCGCCACCTGGAGGCCGGCGTGGACTGGATCACCGACACCATCGCCATCGGCAACATCGAGGACGCGATGGACCCCGAGGGGCTGCGCGAAGCCGGCATCTCCGGCGTCCTCTGTCTGAACGGGTTCCCCCAGGCCCTGCGCTTCCACGGGTTCGAATGGGTGCACGTACCGCTCATCGATGGACAGGGCAACTCGGTCGAGGACCTTGCGGCGGCGATGCGCCACCTCCGTGAACTGGCAGAGGCACACCGCGTGCTCGTCCACTGCGCGGAAGGCGTCAGCCGGAGCCCGTTCGTGGTCGCGTGCCACCTTGCGGCGGTGCGAAAGGTCAGCTTTGCCGACGCGCTGCAGGAGGTGAAGCAGAGGCGTGCGGTGGCGATGGTCGACCGCAACCTGCTCGCGCTGCTGGCGGAGGCGCAGTGGCCGGAGATGCACCCGATCGAGCACCCGTAAGCCCTTGCCGCCCGTGCTTCGGGGGCCGAGATGGTACGAGGCAGTGCGAGCCCCGGGCCGTACGGTACGCTTGGGCGCATGGAGGACTTCTTCCGCGCGGCCGTTGGGTTCTTCGCCGTCGTCGACCCCATCGGCAACGTGCTGGCATTCAACGTCCTCACGGCGGGTTCGCCAGAGCGGTCGCGGCGGCTGATCGCGGTCATTTCGATCCTGGTCGCCTTCGCACTGCTGGCGGTGTTCACGCTCGCAGGCGGCGAGGTGCTCGATTTCCTCGGGATTAGCTTCGCCAGCTTCCAGATCAGCGCCGGGATCCTGCTTGTGCTGACGGCCATCCGGCTGGTGGAGCACGGCGCGCTGTACGAGGGCGGCGCGGCCGAGGGCGGCGCGCTGGAGGCCGCGGTCGTCCCATTGGCCATCCCGCTGATCGCCGGGCCGGGGACGCTCGCGCTCTCGACGTCGTACTCCACACAGTTCGGCACGGGGCTCACGCTCGCGGCCGCGGCGACGGTGCTTGCGGCGACGCTGGCGGTCTTCCTGGCGGCGGGTGTCCTGGAGCGCGTGGTCCACCCGGCCGCCCTGCGCGCCATCGCCCGCATGGTCGGCGTGCTCCTGATGGCGATCGCGGTGGACTTCATCGTCTCGGGCTGGCGGGAGGCCGGGTTGTGACAGGAGGTGAGGGATGAGGAATGAGGCCGGGCCTGAGCCCCGCGCGTTGGTGGCCAGGCGGACTCAGGTGACGCAAAACGGGCCGACATTGCTGCCG
>JADLBT010000476.1 GCA_020847555.1 Gemmataceae bacterium | reverse complement strand
GCTGGACACTTCGCCCACGGAACGCCACCCGTGAATCAGAACTGGTCCAGCCAGAAGTGGAAGCCGCTGTAGAACCGCTGCGGTTGCCACAACTCGTGCCGCCAGAACGGGGCCAGGAACGGCGGATAGGCCATGTACGCTGGCGGGCGCATGTACGGCGCACCGTGTGGCTCCGGCCAGCGCGGACTGGTCAGCGGCCAGTAATTGTGTGGGAAGTAGTAGTAGGGGTAATAGTAGAAGCGCTGCATCTGGTGAGCGGGAGCATAATACGGCTGGCCGTGCGCCTGGCTGCCGGTCCAGCAAAGCCCTACCAGGATGCCTGCGAGCAAGGTCCAGAGCGGTCTGCGCATCACTGTCCTCCTGACGATGGTGGTCCGATTCCATCCTGCCTGAACTCTACCCGATGAATTCGCCGCCTGCCTTCCGCCGCGCTTCTCGCATCTCATTTTCCGGCCAGCCTGGCGCGAGTTTGTGCTCTGTACCGCTTTCTCCCTGTAGCTGGGTGTAAGTATGAGCGACCGCATCCACCTCGAAACCCTGCTCGTCCCTTCGGGGAACACGCGCGAACAGCACCTGGTCCTGTTCGCAGCGCGAGTTGGCCGCGCTGCGTTCCCTGTGCCTGAAACTCCTTGATGAGCAGCGCCTGGTTGCCTGAGCAGTTGCAACCTCAACGCGCATGCTCATTGGCCTTCTTTCGGGCTGCAACCATCAACCCCACATCGGAGCACGATTCCCCATGCCGGCGTTCCGCACTCCTCGCGGCCTGTTCTCCCTTGCCCTCGCGCTGTCAGTCGCCTTCTTGCCCGCTGTGCCGGCCGGCGAGCGTCCCCGGCCGCCGCGGTATGAAGGCCCCGGCATCGTTGTCGATTATTCCCTGGCGAAGTCGAGGGAATACATTGGCTCGCCGGGGCTGGCGATCCTTCCCGGAGGTGAATACGTCGCCTCGCACGACCTCTTCGGTCCGGGAAGCACGCGCGACCGCACGCTGGTGTTCGCCTCGCAGGATCGCGGCAAGACGTGGCAACCGCGGGCCGACATCAAGGGCCAGTGGTGGTCGTCGCTGTTCGTCCACAACAAGGTGCTGTACCTGATGGGCACCAGCCGCGAGTACGGGTACACCGTGATTCGCCGCTCCGACGACGGCGGCAAGACGTGGACGACGCCGCGCGACCGGAACACCGGCCTGCTGCTCGATGACGGCAAGTACCACTGCGCGCCGGTCCCAGTCGTCGTCCACAACGGCCGCCTGTGGCGGGCGATGGAGGACGCCATGGCGCCGGGCAAGTGGGGCGCGCACTTCCGGGCGTTCATGATGTCGGCCCCGGTAAACGCCGACCTGCTGAAGGCGGACAGCTGGACGTGCAGCAACCGCCTCGCCCGCGACCCGAAATGGCTCGCCGGCAAGTTTCACGGCTGGCTGGAGGGCAACGCGGTCGTCACTCCCAAAGGGAAGGTCGTCAACCTGCTGCGTGTCGATTGCCCGCCGGACGGCGACCGGGCCGCGCGGATCGAGGTGAGCGACGACGGCAAACGCATCTCCTTCGACCCGCAGAAGGGATTCCTCGCGGTCCCCGGCGGATCGGTCAAGTTCGCGATCCGGTGGGATCCGATGAGCAAGCACTACTGGTCGCTGACCAGCATTGGGAAAGAGAAATACCCGGACCGCAAGCCGGCGCAGGTGCGCAACACGCTCGCCCTCATCCGCTCGCCGGACCTGAAAACGTGGACGGTCCGCGCGACGGTCCTGCACCATCCCGACGTCACCCGGCACGCCTTCCAGTACGTGGACTGGCTGTTCGACGGCGACGACATCATCGCCCTGTCGCGCACCGCCCACGACGACGGCGCGGGCGGTGCCCACAACGCCCACGACGCGAACTTCCTCACCTTCCACCGCATCCCCGGATTCCGCACACTGGCCGGCAAGGCGCCCGGCTCGCAGCGGCCGTGATGGAGGGGTCTTACGAGCCCGAAGTTTCAGCGCGGATCTGGTCGCGCCCGTCGCTGACGCTGCGGGCCGATGGAAGAATTTCGTCAAGAAAGGCGCTCCAGGGTCCGCGAGAGCGGATAATGAGAGTGGAGCGAGGGCGGGCAGTTGCCGTACCCGCAGGGAGGATCCGAGGCACCCGGCCGCAGGCAACACCTTCCACCCCGCATCGCGTCCCAACTTCTTGAGAGATGGGAGCAGAGTCATGTCACGACAACGCGCGTTTCTGAGCGGAGCAGCTGTCCTGGCGACGGTCCTGTTCCTCGGTGGGAGTGAGGTGTGGGCGCAACGTGGGGGCGTCTATCGCGGCGGTGGCGGCGTCCGACCCGGCGGCGCCTACGGCGGCGGTGTCGGCGTCCGGCCCGGCGGCGCCCACGGCGGCGCGGCCGTTTCCCCCGGCCACATCTATCGAGGGAGCATCGGGGTCCAGCCCGGCGCCGCGTATCATCGTGGCGCCGCCTACCCCAGTGTCCTCTACCGCGGCGGCGTCGGGGTCGCCCCCAACGCCGGGTTGCGCCCGGGCGTCTACCCGGGCATCTCCAGCACCGGCCTGTACCGGCCCTACGGCTCCTTCTACGGACTAAACCGCGGCGTTTATAGCTCGATTTACGGCGGATACGGATCCTACCGGCCTTACTACGGGTACGGCTACCGACCCGGAGTCGGCGTTGGCATCGGCATCGGTATCTACGCCCCGTACTACGGATCCACGGTCTACGCCCCCACGTATCAGAGCTACTCCTATTCCGTGCCGAGCGTGACGTACTCGGTCGTCCCGCCGCTCGGGGGGACAGAACCGGCCCTGCCCGAGGACCAGAAACCGGCGCCGGACAACGCGGTTCACCTGCAACTAAAGGTGCCGGAGAGGGCCGAGGTGTACTTCGACGGCACGAGGACCAAACAGAACGGGACGACGCGCGAGTTCACCTCACCGCCGCTGACGCCCGGGAAACAGTACACGTACCGGATCTCGGTCCGATACACCGGCCCGGACGGCAAGCAGGTCAACGACACGCGGGACATCCGCGTGCGGCCCAACGACTGGTTCGCGATCGACTTCACCCAGCCCGCGCCGCCCGAGCAACCGGCGGACCGACCGAAGGGCCAGGACAGGTAGACGCCTTGTTGTATCCTATAAGGCGTCGGTTTCAGGTCGTGGGGGGGG
>JADLBT010000475.1 GCA_020847555.1 Gemmataceae bacterium | reverse complement strand
TCATCGGAAAAGAGCGTTTCGCGCAAAGACAAACTGTCTTTGCGCTCTTGGCGCCTTTGCGCGAAACGCTCTTTGCAGGGGCTCCCAGGTAGCTCGCCCCACGAACGATTCGGAACAGTCTCTATAATGATAGAGGGAACTACCCGTGGTCGCCCGAGCTCTGCTGTCCCGTATGGCCACCGCACGCAACGCCGCGCCTCTCTCCCGATGGGAGCTGGCCGCCGAGACCATTGCCGTCAAGGTCCGGTGGTTCGGACTGCTCCTGGGGTACGCCCTCGTCAACCTCGGCCATCCGCCGGCCGCCCATGCCGCCGTCCTCAACGCCATCCTGTTCCTCGGCGCCGGCTACGCCCTGGCCGATACTGCCTGCAGCCTGCGCGGTCGGGTCTTCCTCCACCGCTGGCCGCTGCTCATCTCCCTGATGGAAGCGCTGTTCATCGGCCTGCTCTGCTTCTACCACGAGGGGCTGGAAAGTCCGTTCCGGTACTTCTACCTGCTGTCCCTGATCTGCTGCG
The DNA here is from genome assembly GCA_020847555.1 of Gemmataceae bacterium. The sequence continues at coordinate 8,310 of JADLBT010000475.1, read as the reverse complement.
CCTGCCGGTACGCCTCGCACATTACCTACGCGACCTGCGCGCTGCACTGCGTCAGCTACGGCCTGCTCTACTTGTCCTCCCCGGCGGGGCGCGAGTTGCCGCTCCTCCTGACAGTGGTCATGCTCTTTTGGGTGACGTGGGCGAGCGACTCGATGTCGCTGCTGCTCAAACGCTTCGGCGAGCACCTCGGCCGCCTCAACGCCGCCCTGCGGGAGAACCAGACGCAGCTCGAGGCCCGGATTGCGGAGCGGACACGCGAGCTGCAGGAGGTCCAGGCCCACGTCCTCCACCAGGAGAAGATGGCGGCGTTCGGCCTGCTCGCGGCCGGCATTGCCCACGAAGTCGGCAACCCGCTCACGTCGATCAGCTACCTCGTTCAGCTGTTGCAGAAGCGCGACTGCGACGGTTACACCAGCGAGAAGTTGTCGCTGGTGAACGGTCAGCTCCAGCGCATTCAGGGCACGTTGCGGGAGCTGATCAACTTCAGTCGACCGGCCAGCACCGAGCGCTGCCGGACCGATCTGAAGGACGTCCTCGAGGAGGCGCTGGGCATCGCGAAATACTACAGCGGGCCGGCCGGCCAGCGCGGTCGGCCGGTGGTGCGCAACGGCGACGGCGCGTTCACCCTCTCGCCGGTCCCGCCGAACGGGATCGGGGCCGAGGACCGCAAGGGGCGGGTGATTGACGTTTACCTGCCCGACGACTTGCCGTCGCTGTGGGCGATGCGCGACCAGCTCGTGCAGGCGTTCCTGAACCTCATCCTCAACGCGGTCGATGCCACGGTTCGCGGCGGGCGCATCGAGATCCGTGCCCGCCGCCTGGACGGGACGATTGAGGTGACGGTCAGCGACGACGGCCAGGGGATCAGCCCGGAGCACGCCACCCGGTTGTTCCAGCCGTACTTCACGACGAAGAAGCACGGGACCGGGCTCGGTCTGTTCGTGACGCGCCAGCTGCTGGCCGACCACGGGGCGACTGTCGAATGGTCGTCGGCGGTCGGGGTCGGGACGACCTTCCGGGTCCGGCTGCCGCTGCCCCCGGACGCGGCGCCGGAGGCGGCCGAGGGCGACGCACTGCTGGTTGGGGAGCGCTGACATGCCGGCACGCGCCACCACCGTTCGCGTCCTCGTCGTCGATGACGAACCGCTGATCCGCGACACCCTGACCGAGTACCTGACGGGGGAAGGGTTCGCGGCTACCCCCAGCCCGAGTGGGGAGGACGCCCTCGAGCGCGCCGCCGCCGCCCCGTTCGACCTGGCCCTGTGCGACATGCAGCTGCCGGGCATGGACGGCATTGAGCTGCTCGACCGGCTGCACCGGATCAGCCCGGAGACGTTCGTTCTGCTCATCACGGCGTTCGGGACGGTCGAGGGCGCGGTCGAGGCGTTCCACCGCGGGGCGCACGATTACCTCGTCAAACCGATCATCCTCGACGAGGTGCTGAGCAAGATCCGCCGGCTGCTGGCGTACCGCGACGTTTACCAGGAGAACCGTTGGCTGCGGCGCGAGCTGAGCCGCGACCACAACCCCGACGACATCGTCGGCAAGAGCACGGTGATGCAGCGCGTGCTGGGGGTGGTGCGCAAGGTCGCGCCGACGCGCTCGACGGTCCTCATCACTGGCGAAAGCGGGACCGGCAAGGAACTGGTCGCCCGCGCCGTCCACCAGTTCAGCTCCAGCACCGACGAACGCTTCCTGGCGGTCAACTGCGCGGCCATCCCGACGGACCTGCTGGAGAACCAGCTGTTCGGCCACCGCAAGGGAGCGTTCACCGGGGCGGACCGCGACCAGGCGGGCGTGTTCGTCCACGCCGGGGCCGGGACGGTGTTCCTGGACGAGATCGGTGAGATGGCGGCGGCGACCCAGGCGAAGCTGCTCCGGGCGATCGAGCAGAAGGAGATCCTGCCGGTCGGGGCCAATGAGCCGGTGTCGGTGGCGGCGCGGGTGCTGGCGGCGACGAACAAGAACCTCCGGCGTGAGGTGGAGCAGGGGCGCTTCCGCGACGATCTGTACTATCGGTTGAACGTGGTGACGATCCACCTGCCGCCGCTGCGGGACCGGCGCGAGGACATCCCGGACCTGGTCGAGTTTCTGCTGCATCGCCACGCGCGCGAGCTGGGCAAGCGCATCAGCGGCGTCAACCACGAGGCGATGCGGTTGCTGCTGGCGTGCCCGTGGCGCGGCAACGTGCGCGAGCTGGACAACGCGCTGCAGCGGGCCGTGATCCTGGGCGAGGGGCCGGTGGTCACGCCCGCCGACCTGCCGCCGGATCTGGCCCCCGTGCCGGACGATCCGTTCCTGGTGGACAAGCTCGACGAGGCGGTGCGCCGCTTCGAGAAGCAGCACCTCGAGCGCGTGCTGCGGCGCTTCCCGGACAAGAAGGAGGCGGCGAAACGCCTCGACGTCGGGCTCAGCTCGCTATACCGCAAGATCGCCGAGCTGGGAATTCAGGTGTAATACGTTTCGCGCCAAGACGCCAAGACGCCAAGAGCGCAAAGGATGATTTTTTGCATCTTCCTTTGCGCTCTTGGCATCTTGGCGCGAAACGTCATTTGAGCAGCGCCACGATCTCGGTCTGCGGCGCGCCGCCGGTGACGTGAACCTCGTTGGTCCCATCGACGAACACGTTCACCTCGGACCGCACCCCGAACTCGGGAAGATAGATCCCCGGCTCGACGGAGAAACACGTCCGCGGCAGCACGCGCCGCTCCTCGTGCGTTTCGAGGTTGTCCATGTTGGCGCCGTTGCCGTGCGTCTCCTGGCCGATCGAGTGGCCGGTGCGGTGGCAGAAGCAATCCCCGTAGCCGGCCTGCTCGATCACGTCGCGGGCGGCCTGATCGACCTCCCACCCCCGCAGCGGCCGGCCGGCTGCGAACGCCTCGCGCACCTTCATGATCGCCGCGTCCCGTGCCCGGGCAACGATGTCGAAGATCGCGCGATGCCGGGCCGGCACCTCCTTGCCGACGAAGCACGTCCACGTCAGATCGCTGTAGACGGCGCGCGGCCTGTCGCACTTCGCCCACAGGTCGATGAGGACGAAATCGCCCTCGCGAATGGTCGCGTCGGAGCCCGGCCCGGGCGCGTAGTGCGGATCCCCGCTGTGCGGCCCGGCGCCGACAATCGGCGGGTGGTCGGTGACCAGGTGGTGGGCGGCGAAATGGTCCATGATGCACTGCTGCACTTCCGTCTCGCGCACCCCGCCGGCCTCGCGCACCCGGTGGGCGATGAACGCGAACGCCACGTCGTAGGCCGCGTGGGTGTGCTTGGCCGCCACCAGGTGCAGCGCCCACTGCTCGTCGTCCCAGCACGCCTCGAAGAGCTGCACCAGGTCGCCCGACGGCACGACCTCGATGCCGAACGAGCGCACCAGCTCGATCGTGCCGGCGTCCACGCGCGAGACATACGGGTTGGCGTTGCGCGGCACGTATTCCATCGCCACCCGGCGGGCGCTTTGGACCAGCGAACCGACGCCCGCCTCCAGTTCCTGCCAGCGCAGGTAGACCTGGCGGGAGCCGGGGTAGGCGTCGAGGGCGCCCGGTTCGATGCGGTGGACGAGCTTGCGCGGCTCGCCGCGCGCCGGGATGAAATAGAACCAGCGGCGTGTCAGGTGTCCCTCAGTGGGGATGCCGAGGACGCGCCGGGCGAGAACGTTCAGCCCGCGGAAGTCGTACAGCAGCCAGCCGTCGAGGTTCATGTCCCGGAGGGCGGCCTGCACCGCGTTCAGGTCGAACATGGTCGGTATCCGTGAGAGGAGGAAGAGCCCGCGCCGCCGGCGCCATTCTACCGACTACTCTTCGCGGGTCACGGTGCCGTCGGCGCAGAAGTGGACGGGACCGGGGAGCCAGGCTGGTTCGCCGACCGGCTCGCGGTGGGCAACGACGCGCAACAGGATGTCGGCCAGGTTGTCCCGGGTCAGGGCGCGCAGGCCGATGTACGAGGTTGTCAGGCGCGGGTTGATCTCGATCACCCGATCCCCGCGTGGTCCGTCGGGGCCGAGGACGAGGTCCACCCCAACGTAGCCGCGCAGACCGGGGACCGCCCGCACCGCCCGGCGGGCCAGGCGTCTGGCGCGCTGGGCGAGCGGCAGCGGCAGTGGCACCGTCCCGCCGAGGTAGCGGAAGCGGCCGTCCGCAGACAGGTGCTGCGCGGCCGGGGCGAGCGGGATCTCCATGTCGGGGCCGACCAGCAGTGCCGCACTCGCGGGAAGTCCCTCGACCAGGGGCTGCAACACCAGCTCGGCGCCGGGGGCTTCCTGGAGCAGCCTGCCTCGGCAGGTGCTCAGCTCACCCCTGGAGGGGACGAGGCAGAGCGATTGAGAGCCCGCTCCATAGCGAGCTTTCAGAACTGCGGGGAAGCGTATCAACCGGGTGTGAGGATCGCCGTCGGCGCTGGTCGCGCAGGGAGGAGTCGGTACTCCTTGCGCGCGCAGGTGGGCGGCGAGGCGCAGCTTGTCGGCGGTCAGCTCCACCGCATTCGGCGACGGGCCGAGCAAACGTCCGCCCGCTTCCAGCACCCACCGGCAGCGCTCGGCGAGGATGCGATCGAACTCCGGCGCGATCGCGAGAGTGCAGTCGGCGGCCGCGGCCAGTTCGCGGAACGCCGCCTGCTCCCTGGCAGGATCGCAGCGCCGCACCTCGCCGCTGAGCGCCTTCGGGAGCCCCTCACCGAGGAGTGTCACGGTGGCCACGTTCGCGACGCGGCCGAGATCGGCGACGACCGCCGACAGCATGGCCCAGCCCTCGGCGTGCAGGGTGGGCTGGACTGTGCTGTCGGCGGTCGCGCAGGTGTACTCGTAGACGAACACCCGCAGGGGGCGTGCCGGCATGGGGAGCTACTTCGCGAGTTGTTCCTTCGCCAGCTTCGCCGCCAGGTCGAGAGCCTCGGACAGTCTGGATGGATCCTTGCCGCCCGCCTGGGCCATCGACGGCTTGCCGCCGCCGCCGCCGCCGACCACCTTCGCCACCTGGCCGATCAGCTTGCCGGCGTGGACGCCCTTCTTGACCAGGTCGTCCGTCGCCGCCGCGAGCAGGCCGACCTTGCCGTCCTCCGTCCAGCCGACCACCACGATGGCGCTGCCAGCCTTCTGCTTGACGCGGTCGATCTGGGTGCGCAGCTGCTCCTCGGGGCCGGCCGGCATCTCGCCGACGATGACCCGAGCGCCGTTCACCTCCGCCGCAGACGCGAGCAGCTTGTCGGCGGCTGACTGCAGGTCGGTGGCTGCCCCCTTTTTGAGCTGCTGCTGGAGCTTCTTGATCTCGTCCTGCAGCGCGTCGATGCGCGCGCCGACCTCCTCCGGCTTGCAGTTGAAGCGCCCGGCCAGCCCGTCCACCACCGACGCGAGCCGCTGGACCGTCGCGACCGCCTCGCGCCCGGTGACGGCGGTGACGCGGCGCACGCCCTTGCCGACCGCCTCCTGGCTGACGATCTTGAAGAACCCCGCCTGCCCGGTGTGCTTCAGGTGCGTGCCGCCGCAGAACTCGACCGAGTGCTCGGGCGCCACCTCGAACGGCTTCTCGGCGCCGATGAGCAGGACGCGCACCGGGTCGGGGTACTTCTCGCCGAAGACCGCCCGCACGCCGGGAATCTTCTTCGCCTCAGCCAGCGGCATGAAGACCGGGTTGACCGGCAGGTCGGCGTAGATCTTTTCGTTGACCAGGCGCTCGACCGTGGCGATTTCCTCGGGCGTGAGCGGATGGTTGTGGGCGAAGTCGAAGCGCGTCTTCTCCGGATCGACGAGCGAGCCCTTCTGCTCGATGTGCTCGCCGAGTACCCGGCGCAGCGCCCAGTTGAGCAGGTGCGTCGCCGTGTGGTTGCGCATGGTGTCGGCCCGGACACCGCTGACCTCCAGCTGCGCGCCCTGCCCCGGTTCCAACCAGCCGTCCTCGACCTGGCCGACGTGCAGGATCGCGTCGCCGAGCTTCTGCGTGTCATCAACGCGGAAGACGCCGGTGCCGGTGGCGATGGTTCCCTGATCGCCGACCTGGCCGCCCTGCTCGGCATAGAAGTTGGTGCGGTCGAGCAACAGGGCCGCCTCTTCCCCGGCCTGGAGGCGGCCCGCGCGAACAACGTTGCTGTCCTTCACCCAGCCGACGACAGCGCCGACCGAGCGCAGTCCTTCGTACCTGGGGCTGTCGTCCGTTTTCGGCAGTTCGCCCTTGACGGCGGAGATGACGACCTTCTTGCGTCCTTCGCCGGAGCGGAGCCGAAACGTCTCGTACAACTCCTCGTACTTCGTCCGGTCCACACGCAGGCCCGCTTCACTCGCCATCTGCTCGGTGATGTCGATGAAGACGCCCTGCTCGGTGTGCAGGTCGAACGCATCCTTGCCGCTGATGGTGCCGGTCCCCTGCTTCCGCGCCCGCTCCGCCGCGTCCTGGAACAGCCTCATGCCGCGGTCGAGGGTACGCAGAAAGCCCTTCTCCTCGTCGCGGATGACGTCGATCACCTGCTGCGGGTTGCGTCTCAACTCCGGGAACGCGCCGCCCATCACCTCGATGACGGGGGGGACGATCCGGTAGAGAAACGGCTCCTTGGTGCCGAGCTGCTGCCAGCCGTAGCGCTCCGCGCGGCGCAGGATGCTGCGCAGGACGTAGCCGCGGCCCAGGTTGCTCGGCACCGCCCCGTCGGTGAGCGCGAACGTCAGCGCCCGGATATGGTCCGCGATCACCCGGTATGCGGTGTCCTTCAGGACGTCGAGCTTGCCGGTGTACGCCGGCGCTCCGGTCACCTTCTGGATCGCGTCGAAGATCGGCGCGAAGACGTCCGTGTCGTAGTTGCTGTTCTTCCTCTGCAGCACCGCCGTGATGCGCTCGAACCCCATTCCGGTATCGACGTGCTTCGCCGGCAGTGGGGTGAGCGTCCCCGTCTCATCCCGATTAAACTGGATGAAGACGAGGTTCCAGATCTCGATGACGTCCGCCGTGCCCTTGTTGACGAGCGGGCCGCCGCTCCTGTCCGGCGTCTGGTCGATGTGGATCTCGGTGCAGGGGCCGCACGGCCCCGTCTCGCCCATCTCCCAGAAGTTGTCCTTCTTGTTGCCGAGGTGGATGTGCGTCGGGTCGATGTCGGTGACGGTCCGCCACAACTCCGCCGCCTCGTCGTCCGGCTCCAGCCCGTCCCCGCCCTCGAACACAGTCGCGTGCAGGCGGCTCTTGTCCAGGCCCCACACCTCCGTCAGCAACTCCCACGCCCAGGCGATCGCCTCCTTCTTGAAGTAGTCGCCGAAGCTCCAGTTGCCGAGCATCTCGAAGAACGTGTGGTGATACGTGTCGCGGCCGACGTCGTCGAGGTCGTTGTGCTTGCCGCCGGCGCGGATGCACTTCTGCGTATCGACGGCGCGCGTGTACGGCCGCGTGCCGGTGCCGAGGAACACGTCCTTGAACTGGTTCATGCCGGCGTTGGTGAACAGCAGTGTCGGGTCGTTCTGCGGCACCACCGGCGCGGACGGCACCGCCGTGTGGCCGTGCCGCTGCACGAAGAAGTCGATGAATTCCTGACGAATCTGGTTCGCGGTACGCATCGTCGATCCTCAATAGAGCCACAGATCAATGCGGATGAACACGGATCGGACACCAACGAGCCGATCTGTGTTCATCCGCGTTGATCTGTGGCCGATTCATATGCCTGTTGTGCGCGGGCGTAGATTTCGCGGAGCGGGATGCCGTGCTGGCGGGCGAGGCGGGCGCAGTCCTCGTACTCCGGCGCGAAGACGGGCGGCCGTCCCTCCTGCCACCCGAGTTTGCCGTGGACCGGACCCCACGGCGTCTCGACCGAGTGCGGCCGGCGGTGCAGCTTGTGCCGGCTGACGGGGTAGCGGCGCACGCCGAGCGTCGTCGTCTCGCGGAAGAGGATCGCCTCGACGGCGCCCACCTTCTCGGCGGGGGCGAGGACGCTCAGCAGCACCCCGGGGCGATTCTTCTTCATGAAGATCGGGATCGCGTAGACGTCGAGCGCCCCCGCCGCCAGCAGCAGGTCGTAGCAGTACCCGATCACCTCGGCCGGCAGGTCGTCCAGGTTCGTCTCCAGCACCCAGACTTGATCACTCTCAAAACCCACGGGTTGCGCGCCGTGGGCCTCGGCTGCCGTTCCGACGAAGACGCGCAGCAGGTTCGGCTGCTCGACGAACTCGCGGCGCCCGGCCCCGTGGCCGATGCGCTCGATGGTCAGCACCGGCTGCTCGACCCACTCGTCCACGATCGTCGTCAGGATGGCGGCTCCCGTCGGCGTGGTCAGTTCGGCCTTGATCGAGGACGGCCGCAGCGGCACGCCCCTGAGCAGTGCGGCGGTGCCGGGGGCGGGGACCGGCATCAG
>JADLBT010000474.1 GCA_020847555.1 Gemmataceae bacterium | reverse complement strand
AGGGTCAGGGACAACAAGGCCAGGGCCAGCAACCCGGCCAAGGGCAGGGCCAGGGACAGGGACAAGGCGAGGGCCAGGGGGAAGGCCAGGGACAAGGTCAGGGTCAGGGGCAAGGGCAGGGCCAGGGAGACCAGGGCGAGGGCGGCGGCTCCGGTGCGGGGACCGGCTCCAACCCGCGCAACGACGCCATCTTTGATCCGCTGTTCGCGGCGTCACGGCAGGAGCGCCTGAACGAAGACGGCCAGTTCCAGCCGACGGACGCCATCGAGAACCCGAACCCCGAGCAGGGGCTGCAGAACGACGCCCAGGTGAGCTACCGGCAGGTGCACGCGCAGTACCAGGAGCAGGCCGTCCAGAGCCTGCAAAACAACTACATCCCCATCGGCTTGAAAGATCTGGTGAAGGACTATTTCACCAGCCTGGCGCCGGGCCAGGAGGGCGCCCCCTGATCGCGGGCGATGGGCGCTGGGTTCTGGGGGAGGCGCTACCGTGCTCCCCAGACCCCGGCCCCTGAGACTCGCCACCCGCTTATTGTCGTGACGTAAGACCGCCACCCGGTACCCTCTAAGCAGCGCCGCTGCACATTCGTTCCGACGTTCGCGAAGGATCGCTTTATGGCTTCCGCACCAACGCAGCTCCCGCCGGCCGAGTTCATCCGCGTCGCCAAGACCATCGAAGACGAGGTCGGCAAGGTCATCGTCGGGCAGGACGCCGTCGTGCGCGGCATCCTGACCTGCGTGCTAGCCGGCGGCCATGCGCTCCTCGAAGGCGTGCCGGGCCTCGGCAAGACGATGCTGATCCGCACGCTCAGCGACGTGCTGGATCTCTCGTTCAGCCGCATCCAGTTCACGCCCGACCTGATGCCGGCCGACATCACCGGCACCAACGTGATTTCGGACGATGGCAGCGGCCGGGGCTTCCAGTTCCAGCCAGGGCCGCTCTTCGCGAACCTCGTGCTGGCCGACGAGATCAACCGGGCGACCCCGAAGACGCAGTCGGCGCTGCTGGAAGCGATGCAGGAACACCGCGTCACCGTCGCCAAGACGAGCTATCAGCTTGAGCGCCCGTTCTTCGTGATGGCGACGCAGAACCCCATCGAGATGGAGGGCACCTACCCGCTGCCCGAGGCCCAGCTCGACCGGTTTTTCTACAAGCTGACGGTGACGTACCCGACCGAGGAAGAGCTGCTGACCATCGCCGAGCGGACCACCGGCACCCGTGCGCCGCGCGCCGAGCCGGTCGCGGACGGCCTGATGGTGACGGCGATGATGGACCTTGCGCGGGATGTGCCCATCGCGCGGCCGGTGCTCGCCTACGCGGTGCGCCTAACGACGCGCACCCACCCGGACCGTTCAGAGGCGCCCGAGACTGTGAAACGGTACGCCCGCTACGGGGCCAGCCCGCGCGGGTTGCAGTCGCTGGTACTGGGAGCCAAGATCCGGGCGATCCTGGAAGGGCGCTTCAACGTCGCCTTCGAGGACATCCGCGAGGTGGCGCTGCCGGCGCTGCGGCACCGGGTCATCCTCAACTTCGAGGCCGACGCGGAGGGGATCACCTCCGACCGGGTCATTCAGGACGTGCTGCTGGCGACGAAGGAGGAGTGATGGTCCCCGGTACCCTCCCCCCCCCAGCCCCCCTCTCCCACAAGTGGGCGAGGGCTGCCCCCGACGGCCGACGCCTGAGAGCCCCCCGTCATGGCTGAGCAGGCGCTGCTGGCTGGCGCGTTCCTCGAACGGCTGGAGCGGCTGTCGCTGGTCACGCGCCGGCGCGTCTCCGGGCAGGGCAAGGGCGACCGCCGCAGCATCCGCAAGGGCACGAGCATCGAGTTCGTGGACTACCGCCACTACACGCCCGGCGATGACCCGCGCTCGGTGGACTGGAACATCTTCCGCCGCTCCGGCAACCTCTACGTCAAGCAGTTCGAAGAGGAAGAGATCGTCACGGCGCACCTCCTGGTGGACGTGAGCCGCTCGATGGACTGGGGCACGCCGTCGAAGCTCCAGTACGCCGCGCGGATGGCGGCGGCGCTGGGGTACATCGTGCTGGCCGGCTCCTCGAAGCTGGTCGCTAGCTCGCTGTCCGGCTCCACGGCCACCTCGTTCGGGCCGGCCTGGGGCCGGCGCTCGGTGGGTGGCCTGATCGACTTCCTCCAGCGGGAGCGCGGCCAGGGCGAGACGGACCTTGACGCGGCGCTCGAGAGTTACGCCCGCCGGGCCGGTGGCGGCGGGCAGGCCGTCCTGATCTCCGATCTGTTGACGCCGAAGTTCGAGCAGGGCATCCGACGGCTGCTGGACCGGCGCTTCGAGGTGACGATCCTACACGTGCTGGCCCCCGAAGAGGTCCACCCGGCGATGAGCGGCGACCTGACGCTGATCGACAAGGAGACTGGCAACGAGGTGCCGATCACGCTGAACCAGGAGGCGCTGGACCGCTACGAAGAGCGGTTCCGCACCTGGACGCGGGCGCTCGAATCATTCTGCGCGCGGCACGACGTGATCTACCAGCGCATCCAGACGAGCGAGCGCCTCGAAGTGGTGCTGTTCGACCACCTGCGCCGCCGGGGCGTCCTGCGATGAGCTTCCTTGCGCCCCTCGGGCTGGCCCTCGGCATCCTGATCCCGATCCTGGTGGTGTTCTATCTGCTGAAGGTGCGCCGCCAGGAGTTTGAAGTCGGCAGCACCTACCTCTGGCAAGACCTGATCCGCGACCTTGCCGCCCACGAGCCGTGGCAGCGGTTCCACTGGAGCATCCTGTTCCTGCTGCAACTGCTGGTGATCGCGGCGTTGGTCTTCGTGGTGGCCCGGCCGTTCTACGTGGCCCAGGCTGAGGAAGTGGTGAACGCGGTGCTGGTGCTGGACGGCGGCGCTAGCATGCAGTCCGCCGACGTGTCGCCCACCCGCTTCGACGCCGCGAAGAACGCCGCCAAGGAAGCCGTCCGGAACCTTGCGGACGGCTCGCTGGGGACAGTCATCCTGGCAGGCGAGCAGCCACAGGTGCTGGTCCCCACCACGCCAGACCGATCGGCGTTGGACCGGGCCATTGACGCTGCCGTGGTGACGAACGGCCCGGCCGACATCGGGCAGGCACTGGCGCTGGCAAGCTCGCTCGGGCCGGGCAGCGCCGCCCCAGACGGCGTGCGTTCCCGCCTGCGGGTGTTCCTGTTCACTGACGGCTCGTACGGAGCTATCAGCGGCGCAGAGGCCGACAACCTGGACATTCGGCTTGTGCAGGTGGGCGCCAGCGGCGAGAACCAGGGCATCACGGCGCTCTCGGCACGCGCCGACCCGCTGAATGCGAACCGGTACCAGGTGTTCGCGCGGGCACGGAACTACGCCGACACGCCGTACCGTGGCACCCTCGCACTCACTGTGGACGGCAACCTCTCGGAGAGCCGCGAGGTGGAGCTTGGCGCGGACGGCTCGCCGAACGCCAGCGCGGAGTACGTCTTCTCCGACCTACCGGCCGGCGCCCGCACCGCCGAGGCCCGCCTCTCCGGGGCGGACATCTTCCCGCTCGACAACGCGGCGTACACGGTGCTGGACGTGGGCCGGCGCTCCGAGATTGTGCTCGTGACCAACGGCAACGTCTTCCT
>JADLBT010000473.1 GCA_020847555.1 Gemmataceae bacterium | reverse complement strand
GCAAGTCCTCCTCGCTGGCCAGCCGCCCGCCGAGGATCATCTTGAGGGCGACGACGCGGTTGAGTTCGACCTGCCGCGCCTTGTACACCACGCCCATCCCGCCGCGGGCCACCTCCGTCAGCACCTCGTAATCGCCGAAGCGGCGCGGCGGCGCCTCTCCCGACGCAGGCGTCTTCTCGTTGCCGGCATGGGTGAGCGTCGGGGTCTCCAGGTGGGCGGGCGCCCCCGGACGGTTCGGCGTCTCGGCCGGACGGGTGTCGGGGTTATCGGGCGAGGTCGCTGGCACGGGGACGAGAAGGGTGGGCTCGTCCTCGGCGGGCGGCGCTGGCTGCCCCTCGCCGGCCGGCGGGGTCGGCTCCTTGCGCGAATCGGAGGAGTGGGACGAGCGGGTGTCGGACATCACGAGGTCTCTGTTCGGCGTCGCTCTCACCCGGCGGCGGCAAGGTTGACTTTAAACCGTGCGGGGGCGGGAGGCAACCCAACCGCCGACTATAATAGAGGCGGTCGAGGGGGTGCCCGTCCGCGACAGAGTGTCCTGCGCGAATGGCCGCCCACGCCTCGCCAGGGAGGATCCGCGATGACCCCCGCCGACTCTGCACGGCTGCTCGCCGACGTGGAAGCCTTCTGCCAGGAACTGCATGACCTCGAGGAGTTGTGCTACGTCGAGCACCGCTTCAACGACCAGCTGATCCCGCTGGCGCGCCAGCACAACGTCCTCGGCATGCCGGTGCCGGAGGTCTACGGCGGGCGCGGCGCGGACACCGTCACCTACGCCCGGGCGCTGGCCCGCATCGGTCGCGAGGGGACCGGGGTGCGCACCTTCTTCTCCGGCCACACGTCGATCGGCCAGTACCCGATCCTGACGTGGGGCAACGAGGAGCAGAAACAGCGCTACCTGCCGCCGTCGGTGCGCGGCGAGCAGATCCTGGCGTTCGGCCTGACCGAGCCGGAGGCCGGCAGTAACCCGCTCGAGCTGCAGATGACCTACGAGCGGCGCGGCGACCGGATCGTGCTGAACGGCGTCAAGTACCTGATCTCCAACGCCGGCATCGCGACGACGGCGGTGGTGTTCGCCTACCCCAAAGGCGGCGGGCGGCTCAGCGCGTTCCTCGTCGATCTGGCGGACAGCCCGGGGTGCGTGCGCGAGGATCTGACGGCCAAGATGGGCATGCCGACGGCGAACACCGGCATGTTCGAGCTGACGGACTACGCGATCCCGGCGGCGAACCTGCTCGGCGCGGAGGGCAACGGGTTCCGCATCGCGATGGGGACGCTGGTGAGTGGGCGGCTGAGCGTGGCGGCCGGGTGTCTCGGCGTGATCGAGGACTGCCTGGCCGAGGCAGTGCGCTACGCCAGGGAGCGGCACCAGCACGGCAAGCCGATCGGCAAGCATCAGCTGGTACAGGAGCACCTCGCCACGATCGAGATGCACCGGCTGGCGAGCGAGGCGCTCGTCCTGAAGGCGGCGGCAGCGAAGGACGCCAGCGCCGCCGAGCCGGGGAACGCGCCGCTGCTGGCGCAGGCGGAGTTGCTGGCGGCGCAGGCGAAGTTGTTCGCGTCGAACGCGGCATGGGACGCGGCCGATCGGGCGGTGCAGGTACTCGGCGGGCGCGGCTGGTCCACCCTGTACCGGCCAGGGCGGCACCTGCAAGACGTGCGCGTCTGCCGCATCTACGAGGGGACCGACGAGATCCTCAAGCTGAAGGTGGCGGCGGCGGTGCTCGGCGGCAAGGAGTTCGAGGCGTACAAGTGACCCGCCCGCCCGGACCGCTCCCGAGCCCCGACCCCTCCCCCAGCTGGGCAAGGTCATGCATCCTGGGAACAAGGGGCGAAGGACCAACCGGAAGGCGGTCCCGGTCGGATACCGCGGTTGGTTCGACGCCTGGTCCGGTAGTCCTTACGCTTCGGGCTCGGATTGGTTACGCCACCGCTCCCCCCTCTTGTTCGCGCCGGGCCGCTACCATAATATTTTTCCAGTCTTGCCTGCCTCGCCTTTCCCTCCCTGGTTTGGAGTCCCCTCCCATGCTCCCACGCAGCGTCGCCCCGAGCGGCCTGTTTTTGGCCTGTCTCGTCGTCCTCCTCGCCCTCACCCCGGCCCAGTCCGACGAACCCCTGAGCGAACCGACCCAGACGCGGGATGAGGGCCGCCCGCGCCTGGCGGTCCTGGTGGCCTTCGATCAGTTCCGCGGCGACTACCCGGCGCGCTGGAAGGATCTGTACGTCAAGGGCGGGTTCCGCCGGCTGATGACGGACGGGGCATGGTTCCAGAACTGCCACTACCCCTACGCCGCCACCCTGACCGCCGTCGGCCACGCCTCGATGGTGACCGGGGCCACGCCACGCACCCACGGCATCATCGCGAACTCCTGGTACGACCGCATCACCGGGACGGAGCTAAACGTGGTCCGGTCCGACCGCCACCGCCTGGTGCCGGGACCGGGCAGTCCGACCCCCGGGGCTGCCCCGGTGCGGCTCCGCGCCCCCACCCTCGGCGACAGCCTGCACAGGGCGACGAAGGGGAAGGGCAAGATGGTGTCGCTGTCGATCAAGGACCGGCCGGCCATCCTGCTGGCGGCCCTGCTGCGCGGGCAGCTGTGCTTCTGGTTCAACATCGCGACCGGCCAGTTCGTCACCTCGACGTACTACGCCGACACCCTGCCCGGGTGGGTGCGGGAGTTCAACCGGCGCGGGGACGCGGCCCGGCAGTTCGGCAAGGAGTGGACGAAGCTACGGTCGGACCTCGACTACGCCGCCTACAGCGGACCGGACAACGTCGCCGCCGAGGGCGCGGGGTACGCCCAGGGCCGGGCGTTTCCCCACCCGCTGACCGGCGGCAAGGAGAAGCTCGGGCGCGAGTACTACGAGGCATGGGCGAACTCGCCATACGGCAACGAGGTGCTGCTTTCGCTGGCGAAGGCGGCCATCGAGGGGGAACAACTCGGCCAGGACGACGTTCCGGACCTGCTGACGCTGAGCTTCTCCAGCAACGACATGGTCGGCCACTGCTGGGGGCCGGACTCGCAGGAGGTGCTCGACATCACCCTGCGCTCGGACCTGCTGATGAAGGATCTGCTGGACTACCTCGACCGGCGTGTCGGACGCGGCCGGTACGTGGTGGCGGTGTGCGCCGACCACGGCGTCTGCCCGATCCCGGAGGTGGCGCGGCAGCAGGGCAAGGACGCTGGGCGCGTCTCGCCGGCCACCGTGACGACGCGGGCGACGGCGTTCCTGAACGAGACGTTCAGCAAGCCAGGCGAGGTGTTGCCGTGGGTGGAGGCGGCGTCCGGCCCGCAGATCTACCTGAACCGCGGAGTGGTGAAGTTCAAGCAGCTGGACCAGGCGAAGGTCGAGGAGGCGCTGGCGACGTGGCTGGCGAAGCAGCCCGGCATCCAGGCGGCGTACACGCGGACGCGCCTGACGCGGGGGCCGCTGAAGGACGACCCGGTCGGCGAGATGGTACGGCAGTCGTTCGACCCGCCGTCGAGCGGCGACGTGGTCGCGGTGCTGCGGCCGTACCACCTGCTGACGAACCCGATCGGACCGGGGAAGCAGGAGGCGTACCGGACGACGCACGGAACGGTGCATCCGTATGACACGCACGTTCCGCTGCTGGTGTACGGAGCGGGGGTGCGGCCGGGGGTGCGTACCGACCGCGTGACGCCGCTGGCGGTGGGACCGATCCTGGCGCGGGCGCTGGGGATCGACCCGCCGGAGCAGGCGGAGGTGCCGGTGCCGCCAGGATTGTTCAAGTGACCGGCGCCGTCGGACCAACCCGGAGCGCCAACGACGGGTGCGATCCCGCCCCGCGCTGACGCTTCGGGCGCGGACGCGGTTAGAAGTGGTTTCCGACCCCGTAGGAGGGGGCTCCGGCTCCCGAGGGTTGATATGCCCACTTGCCCCGAGATCCGGACAGGATGAACCGTGGAGGCGGTAACCCCGGTGCCGGGACTGCGTCCCCTGATACACGGTTTCGTTTGTCTTTCTCTCTCTTCCCTGATGGGAGAGGGGCAGCAGACAGCCACTCTCGGAGAGTTCCCGGCTCAATCCCCCGCCTGCAGAGGTACGTTAAAATACTCGAGCGCCCACTCGCGCATGAACCGGACCCGGGCCGGGGTGACGCGGTAAACCACCAGGTCCGGGTTGTCGAGCGTGCCGAGATACTGCCGCAACAGCGCGTTCGCGTCCCAGATCGCCTGCAGCAACGCCCGGTCCGTCACCACCTCAGCCACGCCGGTGATGCGCACCTGGTCGTGACGGTCGTCGAGGTAGCACAGTTCGACTTTCGGGTTGATGGCAATCTCGACCGTCTTGTGATAGCCGCGCAGGTTGGCGATGTAGACCGTGAAGCCGTCGGTCCGCACCGGCGAGACCGGCCGGACGCGCGGCTGGTCGCCGTCGATCGTCGCAAGGTGCGGGAAGCGGTCGGCCTGGATCACCGCCTGGGCGAGGTCGCGCACCTTCGACGGGTCCACAGGTTCGGGGGCCGGTTTCGACATGGGGAACCTCCTGGGGAGTTGGGCCGGGGCCGGTGACGCGGCCCGGACGCTGGCGGCGCCCGCAGCACTTCCTCTCGTCCGGGGCCGCACCAGTTTGCTATAATAGTACGCAGCAGAGGGTGCTATTCCCCCAATTCTTTCGCCGCAATCCTGAGTGATTGCAACCGTAATGCGCAGTGGACACGGAGACGCCAAGCTCCGCCAGGCGATCGCCCTCGAAGCCGCCCGCCTGATGTACGAACGCATCGAATCCGAGTACTTCACCGCCAAGCGCAAGGCCGCCAAGCGCCTCTGCCGGCGGGGCGTCAAGCCCGAAGACCTGCCGTCCAACGCCGAAATCCGCGAACAGATTCAGCTCTTCGCTCGCCTCCACGAGGGCGACCGGCGCACCGCTAACCTGCGCGAGATGCGCCTCGAAGCGCTGCGCCTGATGCGCCTGCTGCGCGCCTTCCGGCCGCGCCTGATCGGCAGCGTGATGACCGGCCACGTCCGCAAGGGATCGGACATCGACCTGCACATCTTCACCGACGCCGTCGGTCTCGTCACCGATCTGCTCGAGCGCGAGGGGTATCAGTTCGACGTCGAGCGCAAGCAGGTCGTCAAGCACCACGAGGCCCGCGTCTTCACGCACATCCACGTCCACGATCGGTTCAACTTCGAGCTGACGGTCTACCCGGAGGACAGAGCCCACTACGTTTTCCGGAGTTCCATCACCGGCAAGGCGATCGAGCGTGCGTCGGTGCGCGAACTGGAGGAGTTCCTGGAGCGGGAATATCCGGACCTCGACCTGGAGGGCGCGCTGCACGCGGCCGAGGCGGCACCGGATCCGTACCAGCTGTTCCGCATGCTGCTATTGCCGCTGGAGAATGTGTCGCAGTCGGCCCGTTACCACCCGGAGGGCGACGTGCTGTACCATTCGCTCCAGGTGTTCGAGCTGGCGCGCGACGAGCGGCCTTACGACGAGGAGTTCCTGCTGGCGGCGCTCCTCCACGACGTCGGCAAGGGCATTGACCGTTACGACCACGTCGCGGCCGGGCTGTCGGCACTGGACGGGCTGATCACGGACCGGACGGGCTTCCTGATCGAGCATCACATGCACGCCCACGACTATCGGGCCGGAACGCTGGGGCACCGCCTGAAGCGCGTGCTGGAGGCGTCGCCGGACTTCGAGGATCTGCTCCTGCTGCGTCAACTCGACGACGCCGGCCGCGTCCCGGGAGCGGTGGTCGGCACGGTCGATGAGGCGCTGGACTACCTGAAGGAACTGGCGCGAAGTAACGGGTGAAGCCGCCGACAGCCTCGGGGGGGACAACTGTGGTCGAGGAACTGCTGGTCGGGTTTCCGGTGGTGATCCAGCTCCCGGTGCAGTGGGGCGAGATGGACTCGTACCGCCACGTCAACAACGTTGTCTACTTCCGCTACTTCGAGAGCGCCCGGCTCGAATACTTCCGGCGGCTGGACTGGTTCGAGTACGAACGGGCGACCGGCGTCGGGCCGATCCTGTCGGCCACGCACGCGCGGTTCCGCCGACCGCTGAACTACCCCGACACTATCTCCGTTGGGGCGCGCGTGGCGTCTGTCGGCGAGGACCGCTTCACCCTGGAGCACCACATCGTCAGTCACACGCGCCGGGTGCTGGCGACGGAGGGCCAGGGGACGGTCGTGACCTATCACCACGGGGAGGAGCGGAAGGTTCCTGTCCCCGACGAGCTACGACGCCGGATTGCGGAGCTGGAAGCTACCGTTGGTCGCGCCGAGCCGCCGACAGCCGGGTAGAGGCGCGAAGCCCCCTCCCCCAGCCCCCCTTCCCTCGCAGGGAAGGGGGGCTGGGGGGGTTAGGTGCTTCCGTCACGGCACGAACCGCGGCAGCCGTTCGCGCGTGTGCAACTCCTGCTGGGCTTCCGTCCACATGAAGAAGTCGCGCGGGCTCCGCGCGTACGGGTGGGTGGGAAACACCGGCCTAACCGGCGGCGTTCCCCCTCCCGCTCCTCCCCCTCCCGCTCCTCCCAGCAGCGGGGCGACCGGGACGCCGTTGTTGAACTGTGGGCGGAACCCCTGGAACGGCTCGAAGGCGGGACGGAGGTAGTAGTGCGGCCCCTGGTAGGTGCCGTCCGGACACCAGGTGTAGTACCCGGGTCCGGTCGCGTCGGGCACGGCCAGATGCGGCATGGGCGGCGGATACTGCGGCGGAACGGGGCGCCACTGCGGATAGCGGGCCTGCGCCAGGGCCGGGGGGGCAAGCAGGCCGACACACACCAGCGCGCTCAGCCAGAGCGGGGCTCCTCTCATCGCGACTCCTTTCGGGAAGGCGGTTCCTCGGTGCGGGAGGCGACGCACGCCTCTCCGCGGAAGCCTACCCCATGAGCCGGCGCGAACGCGCCCGCCAGGAGCCACGATCGTGGGAAAAAGCCGCGGAATGGGTGGGACAGAATGTGTGGCGCCCGGGGCACCGGAAGTGACGATAAAACGCAAGCCCGCCGGGTGAGGCTGGCGACCCTGGAAGGGCCGCCCTGCCTCGCCCGGCGGGCCGAGGGCCGGTCCGCGTCCTTGCGGGGCCGGGGCCGGGCGGACCGGCCTACCCCTCACGCCGCTTAGTGCGGCATGCAACCGGCGGGGCCGCACGCCGGGCCACCTGGCGGGCCGGACGGCGGACCGCTCAGGCACCCGTTCGGGACGGCCCAGCTCATCGTCGGGCTGACGAACACCGGGGCGAATTGAATGCGCTGGGCTCCGCCGCACGGGCCGTAACCGCCCATACCGCCGCACGCCGCCGCATTGATCTGGTAGCCGTGGTTCTTGTAGTAGGCCACCCAGTCGATCCGGTCGAGAGCCTTGTAGTAGCGCGACAGCGCGTCGTAGTAGTCGTGCCAGAAGCGCTGCAGGCGTTCCTCTTCACACGTCAGGCACTTGTTGCGCTTGGCGAAGATGTTCCACCACGGCTGATACCCGCCATAGTGCCAGTGGCCCCCCCATGCGAAGACCGACTGGCCGGTCAGGCACAGGCAGAGGACGGCGCAGAGGACCTTCTTGGTGAACCCTTTCATCGCGACTCCTTTGACAGGTTGGCCTCGAAGCTGTGGCGAACCGCCGCACGGACCCTGTTCCCCCGCCGGCCCGACCCTGGGCCGCGGCGCGGTTCGCGGCGCCACAGTCAGCCCGACGCAACGCTCCCCTGTCGATGGCAGGGGCGCCGCATCCGGCACAACTAGAATCGGCCGAATCCCTGCCAAAGTCCGAAGAAAAATTCCCCTCGCCCAATTCGCTGGCGCGACTCACACCAGCCCGACCCGCCCGGAGCGCCAGCGCCGGAACATGCACACGGCAGGCGCCTTGTGCGGAACTGCGGCGCCGGCTACCCTGAGTAGCAGAGTCGCCCCGTCCCCCTCGGGCACCCGCCGTGCGCATCCGCTGGAGCATTCGCTATCAACTGCTCATCCCCCTGCTGACCCTTCCGCTCGGCGTGGTCGGGATGAGCACGTGGGCGGCGCTTGCGTCGGCCGACCAGGCGCGGCGCCAGCTCGAAACCCAGCTGCGAGACGTCGTCCGTACCGTCAACCAGGCCACCTATCCGCTGCCCGAGAAAGTCCTGCGGGACATCAAGGGTTTCTCGCGCGCCGACTACCTGCTGCTCCACCCCGGCCGCCCGCCGGTCACCACGCTGGACGCGCCCGTCGCGAACCTGCCGCCCCCCGCCGACGGCGAACACGGTCAGCTGCTCCGTCTCGACGCCCGCGCGGTCGTCGGTGGGACGGCGTACCGCTGCGCCGGCGTCCGGCTCCAGCACCGCCCGAACGACGGCGCCATCCTCTACATCTTCTACCCTGAATCGCTCTGGCACGACGCGCTCTGGGAGGCGGTGCGGCCGCCGCTCATCCTCGGCACCTTCGCCGGGGCCGCGTCCATCTTCCTCCCGGTCGCGGTCGGCCGGCGCCTCAGCCGGCGCGTCCAGGAACTGGAGCGGCGCACGCGCCTGATCGCCGCCGGAGACTTCTCGCCAATGCCCCTCCCGGGCAGAAACGACGAGCTGCGCGACCTTGGGCGGTCCGTCAACGAGATGGCCCAGCGCCTCGCCCAGTACGAGGAGACGGTGCGGCGAACCGAGCGGCTGCGACTGCTCGGCCAGGTCAGCGGCGGGCTGGCCCACCAGCTGCGTAACGGCGTCACCGGGGCACGCCTGGCGGTGCAGGTCCACGCGCGCGAGTGCGACGGCCAGGCCGACGGGGAGGCGCTCGCGGTCGCTCTGCGGCAGCTCGTCCTGGTCGAGATGCACCTGAAGCGGTTCCTCGATCTCGGACGCAGCACCAACCTGCGCCGCGAGCCGTGCGCGCCGGCGGCCGCGATCGACGAGACGCTGGACCTGCTCCGCCCACAGGCCCGCCACGCCCGTATCGAGCTGCGCTGGCGGCTGCCGGAGGACGCCGGCGCGGCCGGGCTGACGGTCCTGGGCGACGCAGGCCAGTTAGGGCACCTGCTGCTGAACGTCGTCACCAATGCCCTGGAGGCGGCCGGCCCGGGTGGGTGGGTCGAGGTTCGCCTGCGGGAGGGCGCCGGCGAGAAGGCGGTGATCGAGGTGCTCGACTCCGGCGCGGGGCCGTCACAGGCGGTGGCGGAGCGGCTGTTCGAGCCGTTCGTGACCGGCAAGCCGGAGGGCGTCGGCCTGGGGCTCGCCGTCGCGCGCCAGGTCGCCGAGGCCCACGGCGGCACCCTGCGCTGGCACCGGGACGAGGGGCCGACGTGTTTCGAGATTGTTCTGCCCGTTGCGCCGGCCCGGTGCGCCAGCGCGGGACAGCGGCCCCGCCCGGCGTCCGGGCTTCCGGGGTCGTCAGAGGAGGATAGCGCGTGAGCCATATCCTGATTGTGGATGATGAGGAGGCGGTCTGCTGGGCGCTGCAGCGGGCGCTGACGCGCGAGGGGCACCGGGTCACGGTCGCCTCGTCCGCCGAGGAGGCGTTCCAGCTGGCGGCCCGCCACGACTGCGACGCGGTCGTGCTCGACGTGCGCCTCCCTGGCCTCGACGGGCTGTCGGCGCTGGGGCGGCTGCGTCAGCTCACCGACGATGCCCCGGTCGTGGTCGTGACCGCGTTCGGCAACCTCGGCACCGCCGTCAGCGCCGTTCAGGGCGGGGCGTTCGATTACCTCGCCAAGCCGTTCGACCTCGACCAGGCGCTGGAAGTGGTCGGGCGTGCGCTGCAGCGGCGTGCCCTGGCCCGGGACGCGGCCCGGGCGGGGCCGCAGGAGAACGGCAACGCGGCTGAACCGCCGGAGGAGATCGTCGGCCGCAGTCCGGCCATGCAGACGATCTTCAAGCGCATCGCCCTGGTGGCGCCGCGCGACTCGTGCGTGCTCATCACCGGCGAGAGCGGGACCGGCAAGGAACTCGTCGCCCGCGCCGTCCACCGCTACAGCCCGCGCCGCGACCGGCCGTTCCTGCCGGTCCACGTCGCCGCTCTCAACCCGAGCCTGGTCGAGAGCGAGCTGTTCGGCCACGTCCGCGGTGCCTTCACCGGGGCCGCCCAGAACCGCCCGGGTTTGCTCAGCCTCGCCGACGGCGGCACCATCTTCCTGGACGAGCTGGCCGACATCCCGCCGCCGGTCCAGGTCAAGCTGCTGCGGGTGCTGGAGCACAACGAGGTGCTGCCGGTCGGCGGTAACCAGCCGCAGCAGCTGAACGTCCGCGTTCTGGCCGCCACCCACCAGGATCTGGAGCGGCGCGTCGCCGAGGGCGCCTTCCGGCACGATCTGTTCTTTCGGCTCAACGTGTTTCAGATCCACCTGCCGCCGCTGCGCGAGCGGCGCGAAGACATCCTGCCCCTGTGCGAACACTTCCTGCGCCGCTTTGAACCGCACGCCCTGCCCCTGCGGCCCGAGACGGCGACGTTTGTGACGAATCTGCCGTGGCTAGGGAATGTGCGCGAATTGCGCAACGCGCTGGAGCACGCCGTTATCGTGGCGCGCGGCGGCCCGCTGTTGCCGGAGCATTTCCCGACGTTCAACCCCAACCTGGGGCCGGCCACGCCCGCCGAGCAACTGGCGAGCGCGGTGCGTGCCTGGGTACTTGACCGCCTTCGCGGCCCGAAGAGTGGCCCGCCAGCCGAACTCTACGCGGAGTTGCTGCACAGTGTCGAGCCCGCCCTGTTCGACGAGGTAATGCGGCGCGTGACCGGCAACCGCTGGGTGGCAGCGCAGTGGCTCGGGCTCAACCGGGCGACGGTACGCAAGAAACTCGCCCTGTACCACCTGACAGACGCCCACCGTCCCCCGGACCCCGCCGCCGGGAACTCGGACAGCTGATCGTTTCCGGCGCGGTCCGAGTCCCAGGCGTCAGCGCGGAAGGTGTGTCCTGTCCCGCGCTGACGCCTGGGACTCGGACCGAAGCGAAGACTTGCATTCAAGGATTGCGGGTTTAGAATCGATACTGATAAAATGTATGGGGTGAAGGGGCCGGGCCGTCCTGTTCCCCCACTATCCTATCTTTCCCCCTCGAAGCGCATCCGGACGCGGGCGGGCGGGGACACGAGCGCGAGCCATGGCACAAGACTACTTCACGCTGGACGAGGCCGCCCGGATCGTAAATATCTCGCAGGAAGAACTCAAGCAAATGGCCCGCCGGGGCGAGCTGCGCTCCTTCCAGGACCGCGGCACCTGGCGCTTCCGCGCCAAGGACATCCAGGAGCTGGCCCGCCGTCGCGGCATGACCAGCGACCCGGAACTCGCCCTCGGCGAGGCTCCCGTCCCCAGGCCGGCCGACTCGCCCGCCCCGCGCAGCCCCGGCGCGCCGAAGAGCCGCGAGGCCGAGGTGTTCGACTTCTCCCTCGATGCCGGCGACGACATCGGCGTCGGCCACGAGGATTTCTCCATCGAACTCCCCGGCAGCAGCAAGCGCAACCAGCCGCCGTCCAGCCGACGGTACAAGGACGGCCCGCGCTCGCCCGCGCCCAGGCCGGGCAGCGACAGCGATGTCCGGCTGATCGCCGAGGGCAGCGACATGCAGCTGCAAATCCCGACGGACAGCGACTCGAAGATCGTGGACGAGGCGCCGCCCCCCGGGCAGGTCAAGCAGCGCCCGCGCGGCCGTGCCGGGACGGGTCCGGACTCGCCCCCGCCGCGCGGCCGGCCAGCCTCCAAGGTCGATCTCCCCAAGAACAAGACCAGTTCCAAACTCGATGTCGGGCGCAAGAGCGGCCTGCACCCGCCGGCATCGGTGGACAGCGGCGCCCGCCTGGTTCCGATGGAGAGCGACAGCGACGTGCGCATCGTCGGCGCCGGCGACGAGTCGCTCGGCCTGGGTGCCGAGCCGCCGCGCTCGTCCGCCGATAGCGACGTCCGACTGGAGCGCCAGGCGAAGGCTCCGCCGGCAAGCGACCAGGGGCTGCCGACCGAGGAGATCAATCTCGACGAGGAGATCCGCCACCACGAGGCGTCCCGCTCGCCCCAGGCCAAGGTGCGCCCCCGGCCGTCGAACCCCGTGTTACCGGCGATCTCGCCTTTCGAGCTGTCCGACGCCGACGTGAACCTGCCGGCCACGCCGCGGAAGAAGAAATCCGAGATCGACAGCAGCAGCGACTTTGAGCTGACGCCGGCCGGGCAGAGTTCTTCACCGCTGGAGCCGGGCAGCAGTGATTTCGACCTGAGCCCGGTCGGCGAGAGTTCGTCGCCTCTGGATTCTTCCAGCGAGGACGAGTTCCGCCTCGAACTACCCGAGGACGAGGTCGCCCTCGGCGGCCCCCCGACCGGGGCCAAACGGGGCGGGCCGGCCAGCGGCATCTCGCTGGAGAACCCCGCTGACAGCGGCATCTCCCTGGAGCAGGGCGGCGAGGGGAGCGATGAGATCGAGTTCACCCTCAGCCTCAACGAGGGGGGAACTCCCCGGCCGGCCGGGGCAGGCTCGACCGATTCGGACAGCGAGTTTGAGCTGACCCTCGACGCCGACTCGTCCAGCCCGGCCGAGTCGGACAGCGAGTTCGAGCTGACGCTGGACGAGCCGAGGCTGACGTCCGACTCGGACAGCGAGTTCGAGCTGACGCTGGACGACGCTGGCGGCCTGTCGCCTCTGGAGGCGCAGGCGCCGAAGCAGGCAAAGGCTCCAGCCGGCGAGAAGGATATCTTCGAGACCGACTTCGACGTTCCCGGTCTGGAGGAGGAATCCGGGTCGGAAGCGGTCGCCCTGGACGCCGACACCGGGCTGGAAAGCTCCGAGTTCGACCTCGACCTCGACGACGAGGAAATGGCGGTCGAGGACGGGAGCGGCAGCGAGGTGGTCGCCCTCGACGACGAGGCGGACGATGCCTCCGCGACCGTCCAGGCGCCGGGCCGCAAGAAGCGCCCGATGGTCGTGGCCGAGGAGGACGAGGAGGGTCCGTCCGATTTCGAGCAGCTGGAAGGGGAACTCGGCGAGGAGGGGTACGAAGAGGGGTACGAGGAGGAGGTCGGATCGGTCGTCGTCAAGGAGAAACTGATCCCGGCCGCCCCGTGGGGCGCCATGCCGGTGCTGTTCATGCTGCCATGCGTGCTCATCATGTTCGTCGTCGCCATCATGGGGTTCGAGATGGTCCAGAGCCTGAGCGGGTACAAGGGTCCGGGCCTGTTCACGCGCACGATCGGCGGCATCTTCGACAGCAGCCTGAAGAAGTGACGGCGCGGCTGCGGTGGCCGCCGCGGTACTCGCACCTACAAAAGCTTCCGGAACGACGAGCGGGGGGCGGCCGTTCAAAAGGTCCAGTGGCGGCAACGGGCGACCACTGGACCTGTCAAACGGCCGCCCCCCGCTCGTCCGGTGACTCCCTCCCGGAGGCGTGCCATGGCGCTGACCGCTTTGCTCCTCTTCGCCTCCGCCATCCTGGCCACACCCACGCAACTTCCGGCCGGACAGACCCCCCACGAACTCCTGGAAGCCGCCGCCGGTGCGCTCAAGATCGGGAAGCCGAAGGAGGCGCTCAGGCTGGCCGAGAAGGCGATCGCCCTGGCCCCGACAAGCGCCCGCGGGTACGTCGTCCGGGGCATCGCTCACGACGCCCTGGAGGAGTACACCAGGGCGGTCGAGGATTTCACGAAGGCGATCGAACTGGACCCGAAGGCGGCGGAGGCGTATGACCGGCGCGGCAGCGCGCACTTCAAGCGCGGCCAGTTCGCCGAATCGGTCCGCGACTTCGACCGTTACCTCGATCTCGTCCCCCGTCAGCAGGAGGGCCACTGGCGGCGCGGCATCTCCTGCTACTACGCGCGCCAGTACGACGCAGGGCGCAGACAGTTCGAGGCATACGAGGCGGTCGATACCAACGACGTCGAGAACGCGGTCTGGCGTTACCTGTGCATGGCTCCGAAGGTGGGGGTGGAGAAGGCCCGCGCCGCCATGCTGAAGGTCGGGCAGGACCGGCGGGTGCCGATGATGGAGGTTTACGACCTGTTTTGCGGCAAGATCGAGCCGGCGGTTGTCCTCGCTGCGGTCGAGCGCGGCAAACCGCCGGCCGCCGACCGCAACCGGCGCCTCTTCTACGCTCACCTCTACCTGGGGCTGTACCACGAATCGCTCGGGAACGGCAAGCGCGCCCTGGAACACCTCACCACGGCGGCGGAGCACCGCATCGGCCACTACATGTGGGACGTGGCCCGGGTCCACCGCGATTACCTGCGCCGGCAAGAAAAGAAGTGACCGCCCGCGCGTCCGGCGCCGTCCGAGCCCGAGGCGTAAGCGCGGGCCGAGATTAAACCTGCGCTTACGCCTGGGGCTCGGACGGCGCCTGAATGGAGGTTTTGTCGATGCAACTTATCTGGCGGTCTGGCTGCACACTGCTGGTTCTTGCGCTCCTGCCGATCTCCGCGCCCGCGGCCGAAACACCTCTCGCTCGCGGCGGGAAGGCGCTGCTGCCGGTTGTGGTATCGGGGCAGGCGGCCGAGAGCACGCGCAAGGTCGCGGCGGAGCTGGCCGATTATCTGAGCCGGATCAGCGGCGCCCGTTTCGAGGTGAAGACCGGCGACGGCTCGACAGGCATCGTCCTCGGCACGCTCGCCGAGTTCCCGCGGCCCGATCTCGCGAAGGCACTGGAGATCCGCGATCGCTTCGACGGTAAGGAGGTGTTCGCGATCCGCTCGGAAGGCAAGCGTCTCCTGCTCCTCGGGGCGACCGATCTTGGGGCGTCGCACGCCGCGTTCCGGCTGCTCGAAGTGCTCGGCTGCCGGTGGTTCTTCCCGGCCCCGGAGTGGGAGGTGATCCCGCACCGGCCGGATCTCACGGCGGACGTCAGCGAGACGAGTCGGCCCGCTCTGCTGTCGCGGCGCATCTGGTACGGCTACGGCTTCTTCGACCGGAACCTGCCGCGCGTCCGCCAGGACTACGAGGCGTGGGCGCGGCACAACCGCATGGCCGCTTCGCTGAAGACGTACACCGGCCACGCCTGGCAGAGCATCATCCTCGCCAACAAGAAGACGTTCGCCGAACACCCGGAGTACCTGGCGCTCGTCAAGGGCCAGCGCCAGGGCGAGCAGCTGTGCGTCAGCACCCCGGCGGTGCGCGCACTCGCGACGCGCTGGGCGCTGGACTTCCTGCGCCGCACCCCGCAGGCGGACATGGTGTCGATGGAGACGTCCGACGGGGCAGGGCAGTGCGAGTGCGCGGCGTGCCGCGCACTCGGGTCGATCTCCGACCGCGCGTTCGGGCTGGCGAACGAGGTGGCGCGGGCGGTCGCGAAGGAATTCCCCGGCAAGATGGTCGGCATGCTGGCGTACAGCGAGCACAGCGAGCCGCCGTCGTTCGTCCTGGAACCGAACGTCTACGTGCAGCTGACCGCCGGGTTCATCCGCGGCCGCTACAGCTTCGACGAGCTGAAGGAACTCTGGCCGAAGAAGGCCCGGAAGATGGGGTTCTACGAGTACTTCTCCGTCTGGCTGTGGGACTTCGACATGCCGCCCGGCGGCCGCGCGGCCAACGTCCGGGCGGTCCGCGAGCGCATCCGCGATTACGTCAAGCACCGGGCGACGAGCCTCGACTGCGAGAGCGGTAACAACTGGGGCGTTCACGGCCTGGGCTACTACGTCGCCAACAAGCTGATGTGGGATCCCGAAGCAGACGTCGAGGCGTTGCGCACTGATTTCTTCGACAGGGCGTTCGGGCCAGCGGCCGGCGCGGTGCGGCGCTACTACGACCGTCTGGATCCCGGCAACGACCCGCTCGTCAGCGAGCACTTGCTGGCGCTGGCGCTGCGCGACCTGGACGAGGCCGGGCGCCTTGCGAAGGGGCGGCCCGACGTGCTGGCGCGCCTGGACCACCTCAAGCAGTACCAGCACTATGTCCGCCTGCGCTGGGATTTCGACCGGACGAAGGATCCCGCGAAGCGGCGCGAACTCGGGCTGGAAGCGCTGACGCACTGCTACCGCACGCGCTACGCATACATGAACCACTGGGCGGCGATGCAGTACTCGTGGAGCGGGCGGCTGGCGAAGGAACTGGGTGAGCCCACCTGGGACGGGCGGAAGGCGACGAAGGAGACGCCGTGGCAGCAGAACCGGCCGCCGACCGCCGAGGAGACCGAGCGGCAGTTCCGCGCCGACCTGGAGCGCTTCCAGCCGCAGCAGGTGACCGAGCGCAAGTTTTCCGCCGACCTCGTTCCCGCCGGCCTGCGCTCCGCCAAACCGGCCGACAGCCACCAGCGTTATCAGTCGCCCAGCCGCTACGCCCTCTACAGTGAGAAGGGGGAGCCGCTTGAGGGGGCGATCACCACCGGCCTGATCGCCTGGTATCGGGACCGGCCGGCGGCGACCCTGACTGTCACCGACGCGGCCGGCAAGCAGATCCACCAGCAGCGCATGATCCTCGACGGCAAGGACCACCCGTTCGCGGTGCGCGTCCCGAAGGCCGGCCTGTACTGGCTGGACCTCAACGATTCGGCTGCCGGCTGGGGCATCAAGGCGCCGGCGGGCCGCCCGCTGACGCTCGCCCTCTCGACCGCGTCGCGCAGCCACAGTCTGGGGCAGATGCAGCGGATGTACTTCTTCGTCCCGAAGGGCACCAAACACATCGACTACTTCTGGGAGGGCAACCCGCACGACGTCCTCGGGCCGGACGGCAAGGTGGTGGCGAAGGTCACGGAGCGCGGCAAGTTCGTCCGGGTTGCCGTGCCGAAGGGGACGGACGGGCAGGCGTGGTCGTTCGGGCGGCTGGCGCTGGGCCGCCTGTGGTTCACCAATGTGCCGAACTACCTGGCCGCCTCGCCGGACGCGCTGCTCGTCCCGCGCGAGGCGAAGTGACGCCAGGGAGCGAACCGCCTCCCCCCGCCGCCTCTGATGCCCGAGGACGAACGGCTTCTATAATGCCGTGCATGAAAGGCTGGTGGCGGCGCTGGGGGTGGACGGTCTGCAAGTGGTTGCTGGCGCTGGCGATCCTGGCCGGCGTCGCAAGGCAATTCTACCTGAACCTGTCCCAGCTGAACCTCGCCGAGTTGACCGTGCGGCCTGGGTGGCTCGCCCTGTCGGGAGGGCTGTACCTGCTGGCGCTGGGCGGGTCGGCGTGGTTCTGGTATCGGTTGATGCGCGTCTTCGGCGAACGCCCCCGGGTGGCGGCGACGCTGCGTGCTTACTACATCGGGCACCTGGGCAAGTACGTTCCCGGCAAGGCGTGGGCGCTACTGCTGCGCGGCAACCTCGTGCGCGGGTCGGGGGTAAAACTCGGCGTCGCGATCCTCACCGGGTTCTACGAGGTGCTGACGACGATGGCGTCGGGCGCGCTGATCGCGGCGGTACTGTTCGCGCTGCAGCCGCCCGACGCCTCCGGGCTGACCGTCCACCCGGTACTCGTCGGCGTGATGCTGCTAGGGTTGCTGGGCGTGCCGCTGCTGCCGGCGGTGTTCAACCGGCTGGTGGCGCGGCTGGCCGCCCGGTTCCAGACGGTCGAATCGTTCCGCCTGCCGCGGCTGCGCGGCGCGACGCTGGCGGCGGGGCTGGGGCTCACCGGCTGCGGCTGGCTGCTGATGGGCGCGAGCCTGTGGGCGATGGTCCAGGCGGTGGTGCCGGAACCCCAGCCGCTGACGCCGGAAACGTGGGGCCACTACATCGCGATGATCGGCCTGTCTTACGTGGCGGGGTTCCTGGCGTTCATGATGCCGAGCGGCGTCGGGGTGCGCGAGGGGGTGCTCGACGTGTTCCTCGGGCCGCAGCTGACGGAGTCCGGGACGCCGCACGCCCGAGCCGTCGCGACCGTGGTTGTCCTGCTGCTGCGCCTCGTGTGGACGGCGGCGGAACTGGCGACGGCAGCGGTGGTGTACTGGCTGCCCGGCCCTGCTTCTCGCGAGTCGCCGAGTGCAGGGCCGGGCGGGCCGGGATCGGAAGCCCCCGGCCCGCCGTAGCGAGTCACTGCTTCGCGCCAGACGCCGGGATGATCTCGATGCGGGCCTGCGGGCGCACCCGGGCGAGGACCGCCTCACGCAGGCGGTCGCCGTAGATCTCCTTGACGACCTCCTTCATGGTGTCGAAGTTGACGTCGCGGCCCGCCTTCTGGCCGGTCGAGAGGATCAGGTGCAGGCCGAACCCGGTCGTCACCACGTCGCTCATCTCGAACGGCTTCAGCGCGAACGCCGCCCGGGCGAACGGCTCGACCAGGCGGCCGGCGCGCGGGAACCAGCCCAGCTCGCCGCCCTCCTTCGTCGTCGGGCACTCGGACTCCTTCGCGGCCGCCTGGGAGAACGCCTCCTCGATGAGCTTCAGCCGGGCCTCGTCCTGCTTCAGCCGGTCCTGGCCGGCGACGGCCTTCAGTCCGGCGGCCACCTGCTCCTCGACCTGCTTCCTGATGACCAGGAGCTTCGCCTTTGCCGCGTCGGCCGCCTTCGCGTCGTCTGCTGGAACCTTCACGAGGATGTGGCGGGCGCGCACCTGGCTGCCGTCGAACATCGCCTTGTTGGTGTCGAAGAATTCCTTCAGCCCCTTGTCAGTCGCGTACTGGGCGACGAACCGATCCCAGCGCAGGGAGCCGAGGATCTGGGTGCGCAGCTCGGCCTCGGTGAGGTGCAGGCTGGTCAGAACCTTCTCGAACGGCGTGCCGCTTTTGGTGATCTCCTCCTTGACCTGCCGGAACCGCTCCTCGACCTCCTTCGGCTCGACCGCGACCTTGAGCCCTTCGAGGTACTGGTCCACGAGCGCGTTGTCGATCAGGAAGTTGAGAACCTCCTTCCGCAGCCGGTCGCGGTCCGTGGGGGAGTCGCGCAGGGTGGCGCGGTAGACGGCCAGTTCGGCGATGGGCTGGCCGTTGACCTTGGCGGCGACGGCGTCCGCTGCGGGAGCGGGACGAGGCGGGGGCGAGGGAGCCTGGGTCGGAGCGGGCGGCGCCGCGGGCGGAGTGGGCGCCGGGGGCGTGCCCAGGGCCGGAGCGGGCGCCTGGCCCAGGACGGGAGCACAAAACACGCTGACGGCCACGGCTGCCACGAACCAGCGATACGTGAGGAGCCTGGTTTCCCTC
>JADLBT010000472.1 GCA_020847555.1 Gemmataceae bacterium | reverse complement strand
GCCGGGCCAGGGCAGGACACTCTCACCGCCCAGCTGGTCGAACTGCAGGCGCAGGTCGCCGAGCAGGAGGACCGTCTCGCCGAGGACCGGCAGCGGCTGGGGCGGGAGGCGGAACAGGTGCGGCACCAGCGAGAGGAGTCCCTCAAGATGCGTGAGAACTGGGCCCGCGAACACGCGGAAGCCAACGAACAGCTATCCCGACGGGCGGACGCGGTCGCCCAGGCGGAGGCGAGTTTGCGCGACCAGCGGGTCACCCTGCTGCGGATGATGGCCGAACTCCGGCAGATGCAGGAGGCGATCCGCGGGCAGGAAGGGGCCGCGTCGGTCGCCCTGCGGGAGGAAAACGAGCGGCTGCGGCAGGCCGTCGCCGAGCGCGACGAGCTGGTCGCCAGCTACACGCAGGTTCTCGCCCAGCGCGACGCTCTCATGGCGGAATGCGACCGGACCGCCGCCGAGCGCGACGACGCCCGCGCTGAGCGGGACCAGATCCTTGCCGAGGCTCTGCACCTCCAGCAGCAGGCCCGGGGCGAGGAGCAGGGCACGACGAACGACCGCGAGCGGGAGGAACTGCGGACCACGGTCGAGTTGCTTCGCGGCCTGGCCCGGGAGAAGGACGCCCTGATCGAGGAGTTACAGGCGCGCTCCCAGCACGTCCACACCGACAAGGACATGGAGAGTTACGAGGCCGAGCTGAACGAGTTCCGCCGCCAGCTGGAGACAGACCGGCAGAAGATGAACCGGGAACGGGAGGCGCTGCGGGCGCGGAACGTCGAGCTGGACGAGGCAACGCGCGAACTGGAGCTGGAGATGTCCCGCGAGCGCGCCGAGCTGGCGCGCGAGCGGCAGCGGCTGGAGCGGCTGCGCGACGAGATGCGGCAGGAGTTCGAGAAGGTGCAGCGAGAGGGCGGGGTGCGCGAGCGCCTCGCCCCGGTCCAGAAGCTCCGCGAGGAGATTCAGGAGCGCCGCCAGGGGCCGGCGACGCCCCCGCCGACCAACGGCGCACGCTCCCTCGGCGGACGTTAGCACCGGGGGACAGGGTCTGTCAAAGCCCACGGGTGGCGGCCCGTAGGCCAAGGTGCTGGGGGTCGGATCCACGGGCCGCCGCCCGTGAGCTTTGCCAGGCCCTTCAGTCCTCCTGCCGCACGGCGTAGAACCCGGTCTCGCGCCCCTGCAAGACCGACGTGCCGGTCATGATGCGTCCATCGCCCGTGAACAGCATCCCGTAGAACGTCTGCACGCTCCGCGGGAACGTCACCCGAAACTGGACCGCGTGCGGCACGCTGCCGATCTTGCCCGCCACCTCGTACTTCTTGCCGTCGGTCCCCGAGTAGTAGTACCCGGTTACATCCTTACCGTTCTCGACCTTCAGGTGCAGCGTCGCCGTTCGCCGGCCGTCGTCGTGGAGCTTGTAGACGCCGGTGAAGTAGTCCGGGGCGAACTTGTCGCCGATCACCAGCTTCGGCCCCTTCTTCGGCGCCGCCTCTGGAAGCGGCTTCGTCAGCAGGTAGAACTCGGCCTTGCCGACCGGCTCGGCGTAGTTCTTCCCCTCGTCCGAGACGAACCGGACGTCTGCCTCGACCGATGCCGGCACCACCTGGCCGAGGTCGAGGTTGAACCGGAACCCGCCGAACAGACGCACGTTCTGCCCGGCGGTCTGGATGGTCTTCTCCTCGCCCTCACGGTAGGTGACGAAACGGTCGATGAGCAGGATCGGCAGGCTGACCTTGTCCGACACCTTCTGCCGCGCCGCCTGTACCACCAGTTTGCTGAACCGCCCGTCATTGGTCTTGACGACCAGCAGTGCGCCGCTGATGCCCGGGATCGCATCGACGTGCTCGGTCAGGAGCGCGGGGGTCAGCTGCGTGACCCGCCGGGCCGCCGGGGCGCCGGGCACCTTGGCGAGCACCTCGTTGGTGTAGCGGTCGAACGTGTCGGCGCGGCCCGCGGGCGGCACGGCCAGGACGGCCACGGCGGCGAGCACGGGGAGTCGGGACATCGCTGGTCTCCTGCGTGGGAAAAACGAACGCGGGCGGCGCGGGTATCCGCGCCGCCCGCGTTCCGTCAGCCACAGTCTACGGCGGAGCAGTTATGGTTGCCAGCGACGGTCACTCACTGGGCGGCGTCCGACCAGCCCGGAGCGTCAGCGCCAGGCACTCCAGGCGCCCGGCGCTGGCGCTCCGGGTTGGTCGGACTAGCGTGCCGGCGGCTGGCAGTAGCTCAGGGACAGTACCGCGAACGCCGTCGCCAGGTTCGGGTCAGCCTCGCCGAAGGCGCGGTCGCCCGCGTTGACCCAGCTGCCGTCCTGCCGCTGTCGCGACCGCAGGGCCTCGAACAGCTCGCGCCGCCAATCGTGCTTCGTGCCGGCCGCATCGCTGAAAAGCCCCTCGCCGAGCGCGTCCATCGCCTTGGCGAAGGTGTGGTAGTAGTAGTACAGGCCGGCCTGGCCGAGCCCAGGGTTCTCCTTGAGCGTGTAGTGTCCGCGGATCCACTTGACCGCCGCCTGAACGCGCGGATCGTCCTTGCTGACGCCAGCGTGCAGGAAACTCTTCAGCCCGCCGTAGGTCATCGCCCCGCGCGACCGCAGCCCGTCCTCGGCCGTCAGTTGCTTCTTGTCCTTGGACTCGATGGGGACGTAAACGATCCCGCCCAGGTCGTCCTTGCTAGCCTTCTTCGCGAACGGCTGGTCGTTGAACTCGCCGGGAAGGTTCTGGCACCGGCTGATGAACTTCAGCGCGTTCTTCACTGCCGGATCGTCCTTCGGCACGCCGGCGGCGAGGAGGGCTTCCAGGGCGAAGTTGGTGTTGGACGTGTCCGGCCGGCCCTTGCTGCCGTACCCGAACCCGCCGAACTTCACGTCCTTGGGGTCGCCGCCGATCTGCAGCTTCTTGAGGAACGCGGCCGCCTGCCTGAGGATCTCGTCATACTTGCCGTCCTTGTTGGCCTCTTTCAGGGCCATGACCGCCACGCTCGTCGTGTAGTTGGCCAGGAAATTGTTGTAGATGCCGCCGTCCTTCTGTTGCTGTTTCGCCAGGTACGCGAGCGCCTTGGCGACGACGGGTTCCTTGGGGCTGACACCGTTGCGGAGCAGCGCGGCGACGACGACGGCAGTGATGCCCGGCCCGGCGCGCTTGGGCGAGAAAGAGCCGTCGGCCTCCTGGGTCGTCTTGAGGAAGGCGACCGCCTTGTCGATGAGCGCCTGCCGTTCCCCGGGGGGCGGTCCCAGGCCTTTCTCGCCGGCCCGTGTCGCGCTCGTTGCTGCGAGCGCGACGACGAACACGGTCCCGGCTTTCAGAAGGGTTCGCATCGCGACTGCTCCTTGGGTAGGGAGTGAAGGGGATCGTTGCGACGGCGTCTTCCCGGCAATCGGCGTGCCGGAAGCGGACTCCACTTTTCAAGCCGCCGAGAAGATGGGAGTTGCACAGACAACTCGGCGGTGAAGGACGACTGCGTGCCTACGGAATGCCCAGCGGTGGACAACCTTTTACCGCCCGGCGGCTCCCCGGCCGACGCTCCGCGGTGCGGGCGCGATCCTTTCTTGTAGCGACACCCCTCATATTTTATAATTGAAGCGAAAGGGTGGCCCTTGGGGCAAGGACAAGGGATCTGGTGTGCAAGGGAATGAGTAAAGCCCACGGGTGGCGCCCCGTGGACCAGGTTCCCGGTACTTCCCTGCGGGAACGAAGGGTGGAGGGAGCCGTTGGCGGAGCGACCGCGCATACTTATCATCGATGCACCCGGTCTGAAAACAGGCACCCTGCTGGAACGCTGTGAACCGGACTGCGATATCGTCCGCGTGGACAACGTTGCCCAGGGATTGGCGCTGCTGCGCACCGAGCGCTTTAACGGCGTCTACGCCGACCCGCAGGATCCGGCTGTCTGGGAGCGCGCCAGCTCCCTCCTCCAGGCCGACTACATCCTCGACGTCCTCAGCGACGGCGTCGCCCTCGTCAACGCCGACCTGCGTGTCACCTGGGCGAACACGACGTTCGAGAAGTGGTGCGGCGGACCGACCCGGGGGCGCAGCTTCTATGAGGCGCTGGGCTCACCGGAAATCCTCGGCCCCGACTACTGCCCGTTCCACACCGCTCTCGCCGGCAAGCCCGTCACCACCCGTCTCCACCGCCGCGACAACCACTACCTCGAACTCCAGGTCACCCCGGTCTGCGACGCCAGCGGCAAGGTCGCCCAGTTACTCAGCGTGGCGCGTAACATCACCGCCCTCGTCCAGCAGCAGCAGAAGCTCGACGCCCTGCACCAGGCCGGCCGCGAGCTGTCCGCCCTGTCCCCTGACCAGCTCGCCGAGATGAGCGTCGAGGAGCGGATCGAGCTGCTCAAGCTCAACATTCGCAAGTTTACTCACGACCTGCTTCACTACGACGTTATCGAGGTCCGCCTGCTCGACCGGGCCACCGGCCGGCTCGAACCCCTGCTCGACGAGGGGATGACGACCGAGGCGGCCAGCCGCACGCTGTATGCGAAGGCAGAGGGCAACGGCGTGACCGGGTTCGTGGCTGCGACCGGCAAGAGCTATCTCTGCCCGGACACCACCATCGACCCGCTGTACATCGAGGGCGCCCGCGGAGCCCGATCGTCGCTGACAGTCGCCCTCACTGTCGCCGACCAGATCATCGGCACGTTCAACGTCGAGAGCCCGCAGCCGAACGGGTTCGGCGAGGAAGATCTCCAGTTCGCGGAGATTTTTTGTCGCGAGATCGCCCAGGCGCTGCACACCCTGGAGCTGCTGTCGGCCGAGAAGCAGAGCGCCGCGTCCCAGTCGATCGAGGCGGTCAGCCGCGAGGTCGCCCTGCCGGTCGATGCTATCCTCGCGGCGGCGACGGCGGTCCTCGATCGGTGGATCGGCCATGAGCCGGAGATGACCGAGAAGCTCCGGCAGATCCTCGCCAGCGCCCGAGCCGTCAAGCAGGTCATCCAGAAGGTGGGCGAAGATCTGGCCCCGGCACGCCCGCTCCCCGGCCCGCCGCCGCCGGACGCCCACCCGCGCCTCAGGGGGCTGCGCGTCCTCGTCGCCGACAACGACGAGCGCGTCCGCCGCAGCGCCCACGCCATCCTCGGCCGGTTCGGATGCGTGGTCGAGACGGCGCGGGACGGCAAGGAGGCGCTGACGATGGCCCGGCTGTGTACCTACGACGCCATGCTGACCGACATCCGCCTGCCGGACATGGCCGGCCATGAGGTCTACACCAGGTTGCGCGAGGCCCAGCCGCAGGCACGCGTGATCCTGATGACCGCATTCGGCTACGACCCGTCCCACTCCATCGTCAAGGCACGCCAGGACGGGCTGCGCTACGTCCTTTACAAGCCCTTCCGGGTCGATCAGCTGCTCACGGCCCTGGAAGGGCCAGACGCCGCCCCCGTCCCGAACGCCGAGACACAGCCGCAGATCGTGCAGGCGTGATCGCGGGCCGAGAATCGAGGATCGCCGACCATGTGCGCCCTGACCTTGCCGTTCGCGGGCCTTGATCCTCTGTCCGCGAGTCTCGATCCGCTGGGCCTGCTCCTGTTCGGCGGCGCCTGCCTGGGCCACGCGGTGCTGATGATCGCGGCCCTGAACTGTATCTACGGCACCGCCCTGCCGCACAAACTCCTGAGCGTGACCCGCAAGCTCGACGGCGTGGTGGTACTCGGCGGGCCAGTCGTGTTCTGGCTGACGTTCGGGCTGGGGTTTCAGCCGCGCCCCGGCACCGCGGCGGCCGTGGCGCAGGCTCCCCTGCTGAGCAGTTACGTCCTGGTCTGCTGGTTCCTCGGGTTCGGCGTCTTCCCGCTGGTGACCGTCCTGCGCCTGAGTCGGCGCACCCCGGCCGCCCTGGAGCGGAACGACTCGCAAATCGTGGATGTGGCGGCCGAGCTAGGGTACAAGCCGGTCGGCACGGGCAAGCACCGCCGGCTGGCGTCGCTGCCGGGCAACCAGGTCTTTCAGGTCGAATTCGCCGAGCGCACCCTCCGGCTCCCGCGCCTGCCGGCCGCGTGGGACGGACTGACGATCCTGCACCTGAGCGACCTGCACCTGTGCGGCACCCCGGACCGCGACTTCTACCGGGTCGTCATGGAACGGTGCCGGGCGTGGCGGCCGGACCTGGTCGCGGTGACGGGCGACATCGTGGACAGCGACAGGCACCACCGCTGGGTGATTCCGGTGCTGGGGCGGCTGACGTGGGGCGTGGCAGCGTTCGCGATCCTCGGCAATCACGACTCGTGGCGCGACGTGCCGGTCATCCGCCGACGGCTGCGCCGGGTCGGCATGCGCGTCCTGGCGAACAGCTGGGAGGAGCTGGAGGTCCGCGGCGAGCGGTTGGTGGTGGTCGGGCACGAAGGGCCGTGGTTTTGGCCGGCGCCGGATCTGAAGGGCTGCCCGGAGGGGCCGTTTCGCCTGTGCCTCAGTCACACGCCGGACAACATCCGGTGGGCGCGGCGCAACCGGATGGACCTGGTCCTCGCGGGCCACGTCCACGGCGGACAGATTCGCGTCCCGGTGGTCGGGTCGATCTTCGTGCCGAGTCGGTACAGCCGGCGCTACGACTGCGGGACGTTCGACGAGCCGCCGACGCTGATGCACGTCAGCCGCGGACTGGGGGGGCAGCACCCGTTGCGCTTCAACTGCCGGCCGGAGGCGACCCTGCTGGTCCTGCGTGCGGCCGGCACGCGCCCAGCGCTGTCCAAGTCCGAAGCGTAAGCGCGGGACGCGACTAAACCCGCGCTGACGCTTCGGTCTCGGACAGCGCTGGGCGCGCTGCGGCGCCGACCTTCTCACTTCCCGTTGCCACTGGGCTTCGCGTTCATCAACCGGGCGAGACGCTCGCTCAACTCGTCCTCGGCGGCCGCGGACCAGGTGTAGTCGATCGGCGGCTTGAACGCCCCCTCGTTGTTGAACGCGGCGGCCGGCGCCGGCGCCAGCGGCAGCACGCCGAGCGACCGCGTCCCGAGCCGCAGGTCGAACCCGGTCACCTGGGCCAGATCCGCCCCGTCGAGTGTCCCCGGGAAGATCGGCGTCGGCCCGTCGGTGACGAGTACCTGCTGCTCCTGCAGCAGCGGCGACGGAATCCCCCCGATGACGAGCGCCCGCACCTGCAGCTTGCAGAAGGCGGCCATGCCCGGCTCGCTGCTGCTAACCAGGAAGCACGGCCCGACCCGGGTGAACCCGTCGCGCGCCGGCAACTGCCGGGCGAGCGTCACCGGCCCGCCGACCTTCTGGACAACGTAGCGCGTCTCGGAGATGCGCAGCGATCGCTGAAACTTCTGGCGCGAGATGGCGCGAACCCGGTGCAGCGCCAGTTCCTGGCCGTCGAGTACCCAGCGCGCCTGCCAGGTGCCGACCCGACGCGGGAACTTCTGCGGCACGACCGCCAGCATCGCCTGCCGGCCCCTGAGCTGTGAGCTGCTCAGCTGGGCCGGGACGGTGAGGACCGGGCCGTCCGGCTCGGCCTGGAACTCGACGTGCAAATCCAGGTCGGCGAGCGGAGCCAGGCTCGTCGTGCCGGCGAGCAGGCCGGACGCGACGAGGCCGCGGCACTGCGTTGCGACGAACGTCTGACACGCCACCGTCTGCTCGCCCAGGCACACCGCCAGGGTCGGTGTCTGCAGGCGCAGCCCCTGGAGGAACTCGGAGCGCGACTGGAAAGGCAGCGGCAGGTGGGCGAGCGGCTGGTTGCGCCACAGGATCTCGGCCGTGACGGATTGGGTCGGCGGGGGGAAGCGGAAGTAGAGCCGGCAGTGGTCCCCGGATTCCTCCGGGCGCAGGTTGTCGCCAGCGACCGGCTCGCGGCCGGGGAGGCGCAGGGTGAAGTCGGCCTTGAGGCGCGGGGTGCCGGCCGGCAGGCGCAGCAGCGCCTGGACGACCACCGCCTCCGCGTTCCACGGGATCGGCTGGCCGTCCACGACGACGCCTGCTTTCTCATAGCTGTGGTGCATGGCCTGCGGCCTGGGGCCGGTCCTGTTCAGCGGCCAAAGGTCATTGATCGCCCAGTCGCGCCAGCGCTTGATCCAGGGCCACATCGAGAGCCTCCGGCGAGGACGCGGAGTAGTCCGGTCCCGGCGCCCGGCACAGGAGACACTGGTCCGAACGCGGGATGCGGAAGCGGTAGGGCCGGAAGGGCTCGTCGAAGACCTTCGGCACCCGCTGCAGGGTCAGGAGCAGGGTCGTGAAACCGGGGTCGTAGCGGGCGGGGTCGGCCAGCAGGTCGAGCGTCACCAGGGCGTGCAGCGCCGCGATCGTCTCGATCGACGCCTTGCTCGCCGGGATGGTGACCTCGGGGGCCGGCCCGCCGGGCGCGGAGTAGTCGGGCGGTTTATGGTCGTCCATTGTGACGGACCGCTTCAGGTGGCTGGCGACGCAGCCGTAGCACGGGCCGCCGGGGATGAACCAGTGGACGAACCCGCCGATGCCTCCCGAAAGTACCTCGCCGAGCGTCCACGGCTTTCCGGCGCGGCGCAGCAGCGCATCCCAGTGGTACTTCGCCTTCTCGTTGTCGGCGGCGCAAACGCCCACGTCCGCGCCACGGGCCGCTTCCTCGATGCGGTCCTGGGCGTCGGGCGCAAGCAGGTCGAGCGGTAGCAGGTCCACCTCCAGGTCGGGGCGGCGCTCCTTCAGCCAGCGCCCGGCGAGGACGGCCTTGAGTTCGCCGACGCTGGCCGGCGGGAACAGGTGCCGCTCGACATTGTGCGGCTTGTAGACGTCCGGCTCGATGAGCGTCACGCGCGTGACGCGCGGGTCGCGGCAGAGCATGTCCAGCACGGGCATGCCGCCGCTGCCGGCGCCGACCTGGATCAGGTGGGCCACGGTCCCTCCTTCGGTGGGGACAATCCGAGCCCGAAGCGTCAGCGCGGGGCAGTCGCGCCCGGCGCTGGCGCTCCGGGTTGGTCGGACGGCGCTACTTTGCTTCGGGCAACGGCCACTCGCCGCTTTCGTGCCAGATCTCGTAGCACGCCAGCCAGCGCCACGCCGCCTGGACGGCGAAGACGCTGGTGTGCTGGGCGGGATCCCAGCGGCTCGTCTGGCGCGTGCTGCCCTGCCGCCACATGCACAGGGTCTGCCCTTCGAGGAGGTGCGGGCAGTGCTTCAGCGGCGTCAGGACGCGCGTCTCCGGCGGGACGACGGGGTAGCTGGAAACCAGCCGCGTCTCCAGCTGGTAGACGTTGTGGCCTGGCTTGAGCTTGTAGCGCAGGACGAGCATGTTGCCCTGGCGCTGGACCTGGACCTTGTAGTCCGGGTCGCGCGACTCGTTGTACCGCTCGATCACCGGAATCTCGACGCTCAGGAGGCGCCGCTTCCCGGCTTCGCTGTCAAGGAGGCCCATAAGCAGTAGGCAGTAGGCAGTCAACAGTAGGCAGTAGGCAGTGTAAGTCGTGGCTCCGCTGCCTACTGCCTACTGTTGACTGGGTTAGTAATGGCACGGCACCGACTTGATCGCCGAGATCACCTCGTCGTCGGTGACCTCGTCGGCGGTGCCGGCGAAAGTCGTGTCGCGCCGGTCCATGAGGATGGTCCGGTTGTTCTCGGCGTTGCCGCGCAGAGCGCTGATGAGCTGCCGCCGTTCCGTGTCGTTGAGGGGACGAAAGTCCATCGCCGTGCTCCTTGTGAAAAAGATCCCAAACGCCGTTCAGTTCTGTCCCGCCAGCTCGGCGAGGAGCAGATAGACGCCACGATCCACGCGCTCCTCGTCCGGATCGACGGCAAGCAGGTCGTCGCCGCGCACGAGGAGGTAACGCGCCTCCTTCCCCTGCAGCACCAACCGGAGCACCTCCTCCGGTTCCGCCAGTTTGAAGTCCACTGCCAGGGCGCTGCGCTCGCCATCGCCCGGAACCACCCGAAACGTCACGCCCGCCTGCTGCCGGCACAGGCGGTCGAGCTGTTCGGCGTAGCGCTCGAGCGTCCCCCACAGGGAGTGCAGCGGGCGTGCCAGGTCGGGGCCGAGCGTCAAAGCCGCCTTCAGCGGGCGATAGTGGCGATCCCCCTCGCGGAGGGTGTACCACGACAGGCACAGCTCATTGAGGCACTGCATGTGCTCCTGAGGTTGATGAGCAATTGCCGTGCCGGGGGCCGAATCCCCGTCCGCGGTGCCGATCCCGAAAACCCCCTCGCACCCCCGCAACTGGCCGACCCACTGGCTGTCCCCGTGGTAGTCCCCGTCGCTGGGGTGGCGCAGGCTACCCGGGTGGGTGTGGAGGATGCCGAGCATGGTCAGGCGTCGGTCCCACTGGCGGACGATGCGGCTGGCGATCGCCTGGGCGCTGCTGTTGAACCGGACGTGGGCGACCCCCGCCTGACGCTCCGCCCCGGCGGGCAGGGTGGCGAGCACGACGGCCTCGTTTACCTCGCGCACGCCGAGCAGAACCCACCCCGTCTCCTCGTCGCCCCGCATGCCCTCGCGGTGCAGGGCGTACTCCTCGAACAGGGTGCGGCTCACCTCGTCCGTCAGCACGATGCGCTCCAGGTGCTGGTACGGGCGGGGCTGGGCAGGTGGCGGGCCGACGACTTCGCGGGCGGGGTAGTGTTCGCGGAACCACGCTCGGTTCAGTTGGTTGAGAAGACGGCTGGCGGTGCTGACCAGGGCCTGGAACATGTCTCTAGGCGGCTCCTTGCGACAGGCCACGGG
Source organism: Gemmataceae bacterium (assembly GCA_020847555.1). The sequence continues at coordinate 546 of JADLBT010000472.1, read as the reverse complement.
CGGGACATCCCCGGCGGGGCGAGATAGGTGTCCCCGCTTCCGGACCCCAGCTTCCTTGCCGTCGAGCCCCTTCTCCTCCACCTCCTTCTATCATACCCAGGCGGGAAAGGGGAGTCAAAGACCAGTCCGGTCCCAGGTGCGCCGCAGGTGCCCGGCGCCGTCCGGTCCGGACCGGATCGCCTGGACGCTCTTTCCCGGGAGCAGGCGTCCCGGTACACAGACATCAGGTCCGACAGGATGGGGCGGGCCGAACGCCCGAGGAGAGTTACGTCATGGCAAATAACCGTACCGAGGCCGGCAAGGTGGTCGCGCTGTGGCGCTACCCGGTCAAGTCGATGCAGGGCGAGGAGCTGAACGCCGTCGGGTTCACCGTCGGCGGGGTGTTCGGGGATCGAGCGTACGCCCTCGTGGACGCCGCTGACGGCAAGGTCGCCAGCGCCAAGAACCCGCGCAAGTGGCCGAACCTCCTGGACTGCCGGGCGGCCCTCACCGAGCCGCCGCGCGGTATCGCCGGGACAGCGGTGCGTATTACGTTGCCGAGCGGTG
>JADLBT010000471.1 GCA_020847555.1 Gemmataceae bacterium | reverse complement strand
GGCAACTCCCCCCGGTCGAGGCGGGCCAGGTACTCCTCCCACTTATCGACGTTCTGCACGTGAACGCCGCTGACGTGCCCGAACGAGGCGACGCCGGTGCCGAACATGTCGGCCCCACGCCAGAGGCTGTCGCGGTAGACGAAGCGCGTCCGCTTCCAGTCGCGCACCATCGTGTAGGCGCTCGATGGCTCATACCCCGCCTTCGCCATCTCGTCGAAGGCGTAGCTGACCCACGCGCGCTTCGTCGGCCAGTCGGCGACCGGCGAGGACTGGTCCTGCCCCGCCGTCTGCAACTCCCTGGAGTAGACGGTATTGAACGGCAGCTCCATCTGATAGATGGTGACGCTCTCCGGTGCCAGCGCGAGCGTCTTCGCCACGCAGGCGCGCCAGTTCTCCCACGTCTCCCCGACCATGCCGGCGATCAGGTCGATGTTGATCTGGTCGAAGCCCACGTCGCGCGCCCACCCATAGGCGCGGTAGATCTCGGCGGAAAGATGCGCGCGACCGTTCTCCTCGAGAACGCGGTCGCTGAAGTTCTCGACGCCCAGGCTCAGGCGCGTCACGCCGAGTCCCTTGAGGGTTTCGAGCTTGTGCTGCTGCAGCGTGCCCGGCTCGCACTCGAACGCGACCTCGGCCGCGCGGTCCCACGGCAGGTAGTTGCGCAGCCGCCCGGTCAGGCCCTGGAGCTGGGCGGCGCTCAGGTACGACGGCGTGCCGCCGCCGAAGTAGAAGAAGTGCAGCGGCCGCCCGCCGACGACCGGCAGCCTGCTGTAGATCTCGACCTCCCGCGCGAGGGCGCCGAGGTACATCTCGATGTCGCGGGCGTTCTTGTCGGTGTAGACGCGGAAGTAGCAGAACTTGCAGCGCTTGCGGCAGAATGGAATGTGCAGGTACAGCCCCAGCGGCGTGTCCGGCCGCGGCGGGGCGTTCAGAGCGGCGTGCGCGTCGGGCAGGTGGTCCGGCTTCCAGGTGGCGAAAGGCGGGTAGTTCGCCACGAAGTAGTTGCCCAGCCCGGTCCGCTCCTGCGTCGTATCGAGGATGGTCATCGCAGTTGTCACTCTTTCTGGCCCAGACAGTAAAGCACCCCGTCGGTCGTGCCGATGACCAGGCAGCCCCCGCCGACCGCCGGCGACGCCACGATCCCGCGGCCCAGCTCCCACCGCTGCAGCTCCGTCCCCTTCGCCAGGTCGAGGGCATACAGGTTCCCGTCCAGCGACCCGATGAAGACGCGCCGGCCGACGACGACCGCCGACCCGTCCACCCGGTTCTTCGTCGGGAAGCTCCACACCGGCTTGCCCGTGTCGCGAGCGACGGCGTGGACCAGTCGGTCGCGGCCGCCGACGATGACGAGCTTGTCGGTCAGGGCCGGGGAGGAGTAGAACCCCTGGGGCCGCTTCGGCTCGAAGGTCCACGTCACCTCCGCCTTCTTCCAGTTTACCGCCGGCAGCTGGCCGGACTGCATCGTGCCGATGAACACATGGTCGCCGCCGACCGCCGCCGTCGCGCCCGTTTGCCCGTCCAGCTCCACGGACGCGAGTTCCTTGCCCTTCATGGCGTCGATGACGTGGATCCGGCTGTCGCACCCGCCGACGAAGGTGCGCCCCTCGACCACGGCGGGCGACCCGTTGACCGGCCCGCCCTCGATGCGGATTTTCCACAACTCCTTGCCGGCCGTCGTCAGGCAGTAGAGCATCGAGTCGCCGGACCCGAACAGCACCCGGTCGCCGACGAAGTTCGCCGATGAGGTGATCTCCCCGCCCGTCTCGAACTTCCAGCGCGGCTTCCCGTCGGCGGCAGTAACGGCATGGAAGAAGCCCTCCTCGTCGCCGACGTAGACGACGCCGCCCTTGACGCTCGGGGCCGCCTTGATCGGACCGAGCTTGCGCTTCCACTTCAGGCTGCCGTCCTTCAGGTTCAGGGCGTACAGGTGCTCGTCGTAGGAGCCGAAGTAGACGACGCCCTCGACGATGGCGGCGCTCGATTCGATGCGGTCCTTGACGGCGAACTTCCAGCGGACGGCGAGTTGTGCCGGCAGGTCGGAGGACGCGACGCCGGTTTGCAGCGGATTGCCGCGAAAGAGCGGCCAGTCGGCGCCTGCGGCCCCCTTGCCCTGGGGGCGGGCAGCGATGGAGCAGAGGGCCAGTGTTGCCAGGGCAAGAGCCAGGCGGCCGGCGCGGGCGGACAACATGGGAGTTTCCTCACGCAGAAGGCCCCACGGGCTGCGCCCCGTGGGCGTAATCCCCGGCGCCTGGCCCACGGACCGCAGCCCGTGGGCTTTGGGTGAATGACTTATAAAGCAGCCTCGTACAGAGCGAGCAGGTCGGTCTCGGTCACCGGGCGCGGGTTGAAGCGGGCGGTCCACTGCTGGTTCGCTTCCTCCGCCAGGACCGGCAGGATGCCGTTGCTGACGCCGCACTCCGACAACGTCGCCGGCAGGCCGGCCACGCGCAGGGCGTCGCTGATGCGGCGGGCCAGCGCCTCCGCCGCCACGGTGGGGTCGCTGCCGGGCAAGCCGGCGTGGTCGAGCAACTCGCCGTACAGTGCGCCGACCTCGGGACCGTTGAAGCGCACCACATGCGGCAGCATCACGCCGATCGCGATGCCGTGGACGATGCCGTAGTGGGCGGTGAGCGGGTTGGCGCAGGCGTGGGTGGCGCCCAGCATCGAGTTCTCGATGGCGGTGCCGGCGAGGAAGGCGCCCATCTGCATGGACCCGCGCCCCTCGATGTCGTCGGGTCGTCGCAGGACCGTCTCGAAGTTCGCCTCCAGCAGCTTCCACGCCTCCCGGGCGAACATCTGGGCGACGGGCGTCCGCTTGCTGGTGACGTAGGACTCGACGGCGTGCGAGAGGGCGTCGATTCCGGTGACGGCGGTCACCGCGCGTGGCTGCGAGACGGTCACCTCCGGGTCGAGGATGGCGACGTGGAACGCCGCCTTGCGGTCCCCGCAGGCCATCTTCATGTGGGTCCGCTCGTCGGCGATCAGGGCGAACGACTGGGCCTCGCTGCCGGTGCCGGCGGTCGTCGGGATGCCGATGGACGGGAGCATCGGCCGCCTGGCCTTGCCGAAGCCCTTGTAGTCGGCCATCCGCCCGCCGTTGGTCAGGATGAAGTTGATCCCCTTGGCGCAGTCCATCGCACTGCCGCCGCCGACGCTGACGATCAGGTCGATACCGAGCGGCCGGGCGAACGCGACGCCGGCCCCGACGTGGCGCTCGGTCGGGTTCTGCTCGACGGCGTCGAACAGGAAGACCTCCAGGCCGGCCTCGCGGAGGGAGGCGACGGCCCGCTGCGGGTGGCCGGCCTCCTCCAGACCCGGGTCGGTGACGAGCAGGACGCGCGACTCGCCCAGCTCGCGGGCCAGCTCGCCCAGGCGGTTGAGCGAGCCGGCGCCGAAGACGACGCGGGTCGGCACGTGGAAGTCGAACGCGCGCAGCGGCCACGGCGGGCTGCTCACCGGGGTGACGCGGTCGGTGCTCTCCGAGAACGCCTTCATGGTACTTCCACGTGTCGCAAACAGGATGCCGCCCCCGCACCCCGCTTGCGGCCTGGCGAGGCCGATCGCCAGGCCGCAAGCGGCTGCCTAGATCCGAATCATGTCCTTGTCGAACTGGAACGCCCGCGCGCGGAACAGGAAGTCCACGATACTGCCTTCGTGTGGCTGCAGCCAGTTCAGCTTGATCGTCGGCAGCGCCCCGAGGTTCAGCCGGTCGATGTGCGTCGCGTCGGTCAGCGCCCGCTGCAGCGCCCTGTCCTCCGTGATGGCGGTGCAGACCAGGGTCGGGCCGATCTTCTCCAGCATCTTCTCCTGCGGGCACTCGACCACCGTCACGAACGGGAACATGTACTCCTTCTTGGCGATGTTCCGGTCCGGCGAGTCGCACAGGATGACCGTCGGCCGCAGGTAGTCGTAGCGCTCCTTCGCGACCCAGCGCGGGCCGAACGGCTTCGTCAGATCCTCGACACCCGCCTCCTGCACGTCGCGGTCGATGTCCTTGTTGACGGCCTCGGCCTGCCCCTTGACGGTGAACGCCGCCAGCTTCGCGTTCGGATCCTCCGGCGGCAGCGGCTCGACCGGCCCCATACGCTCGGCGAGGGCCTGGGCGATTTCCCGGGCGTGCCGCGACACCCAGATGCCCGAGCAGTTGATGCACCCGCGGCCGCTGTTGACGAGGACGCTATCGACCATCAGGTCGAGGTACTTCTCCCACTGATCGACCTTGTCGTCGCCGAGGAGAATCTTGCTGAACCCGGGGCCGTGCGCCTGGACGCGCGGGTTGCCCTTGTACTGCTCGACGGTGGCGGTGCCGCCGAAGATCAGGCTGCGCGGGCAGTGTTGCAGGACCGCGGCGCCGATGTCGCCGAGGCCCGGATAGATGGCGATGGCCTGCTTCGGGATGCCGGCCTGGATGAACGCCTGCGTCATGCGGTACGGCGTCCACGGCTCCTGTGGACCGGGTTTGAGGACCAGTCCGATCTGCAACGGGATGATCGGCAGCCACAGGGTGTGGACACCGGGCGAGTTGCTCGGCAGCACCATGCCGAGGACCGGCGATTGCGCCTGGTAGCTAACCGGCACGCCGCGTGCCTCCACGCCGTAGCCGCGCGTCAGGATGCTCAGGTCCAGGCCGCGCGTCAGGCAGTCGAGGATGCGCTCCATTTCGTTGAGGACGAAATGGTTCTTCTCCATGTTGAACCGGCACATGTGCTCGGGCAAGCCGGTCGTCGCCGACTGCATGCGGGCGAACTGGTCGGGTGACTGGGTGCCGTTGCCGAGCGGCAGGTCCGCCTTCGCGTAGTAGTCGGCGGCCTTCTTGACCATCTTGAGCAGTTCGCTGATGGGAATCTCGCGCAGCACCTCGCGGGCGCGGCGGGCGTGGCGCATGTCGCGCTCGACCAGGCCGGCGTTGGCCCGGCCGACCTCGGCGAGCACCTCGCCGGTCGCGAAGTGGACGACCGGGTCCACCTCGAGGCTCTTGTACGGCTCGCCCCAGCGCAGGACAGGAATATGGATCATGGGTGTCTCCAGGATGGGTGCAGGAGCAACGCCGACCGGGCGGCGCCGTCGCTCGGTGGATTCAATAAACACCGACCACCGTGCTGGCCGCGAAGCCGCGGAACGGGCGCACGCCGCTGATGCCGTCCCACGGGTACTTCGCCGACGGCCGCTCGCGTTCGCCCTCGTCGCGCTCCAGGAAGCCGGGGATGAACAGTTCCTTCGTCAGCGTTGTCAGCTTGACGCGCCCGGTCTGGTCGTACTCGACCACCCTGTTCGGGTCGTCGAGGTCCACCACCTCGATGACCGCGCGCGGCTGGGGCGCGTAGTACGCGATCTTGTAGTCGGGCGGCTGCGGCATGTCCGACGCGGCCAGACCCATGAGGGTGTTGCCGTATGTCGGCGCGATGTACACGCCGTCCCCGAGATACTCCTCGATGGCGAACCGGATCCACTGGGCCGTCATCTCGGTCCCGCCGCAGAAGATGCCGGTGATGCCCGCCTGCTTGATGCTTGAGCCCTCCTTCTCCAGCCGCGCCGCCAGCGCATCGAGGAGTTTCGGGGTCGTGAACAGGCACTTGATCTCGTGGTTCGCCGACAGGACCGTCATGGCCTGGTCGATGACATGCTCCTGGTACGCCTTGAGGTGTTCCATCCACCCCTTCTTGATCAGCTTGATCACCCAGCGCGGGTCGAGATCGACGCAGAAGCAGATGCCGCCGCGGTGCTGGCACAGGTGCTCGACCGCGAGGCGCAGCCGGCGCGGCCCGGACGGGCCGAGCATCAGCCAGTTCGACCCCCTGGGGAAATACTGGTCGGGCAGGCCGTCGCTGAACAGTTCGTAGTCGATCCAGTGGTCCTCGACGACGACCCGGCTCTTGGGGATGCCGGTCGTACCGCCGGTCTCGAAGACGTAGATCGGCTTGTGGTGGAGAGCCTTCGGCACCCACCGACGCACCGGGCCGCCGCGCAGCCACTCGTCGTCGAATAGCCCGAACTTCTTCAGGTCGTCGAACCGCTGCACCTCGCGGCGCGGGTCGAACCCCAGTTCCTTGACCTTGTCAAGCCAGAAGGGCGCGCCCTTCTCCGGGTCGAAGTGCCAGTTGACGATCTCGCGCACGTGGGCGTCGAGTTGCTCGCGGGCCTGTTGGGGGGTGATGCTCATTGGGGTAAAGACTCTCCGTAGAGGATGTACCAATTCTGCTCCGCGCGCTTCCGCAGGCCTTCCGCGGCGAGCATGGAAGCAGTTGTCTCCTTGAAGCGCCGGGCCAGGGCGTCCTTGTCGAGTTGAGGCAACAGTATCCGCATGTCATCCAGATCCTTGGTGCGGCTGCTGAACAACTTGCTCAAAAAGACGTCATGGGCGTCAACCAGATATACCTGCAGATCCCCAAAGGTATCCAGGTAATGCAAGCGGTTGTCCCAGCCTGACGGAAGATAATGGGACTGGAAGTGGGCGAGCAGCAGGCCGTAGCGCTTCCGAAGGTCGTCCAGCAGGGCGTGCTGGGAGCGGATCTCCGCGGGGATTTCATCGACCACATCGATATCTTCAGTCGCCCGTGCCAGGTAGCCCGGCAAGATCAAGGCGACGGAACCGCCCACGGCCAGGCGGATCCGGTGCGGAAGCCGGAGTCGGCTGCCGAGTTCGCGAAAGAGCTGTTCGACGGTCGCCGGATCGGTCTTCTCCATGAGGCGCTCCCGAATGCTCGAGAACCCCGCCCGCTCGAACGGCTCGGCACAGATCGCCTCGACGCGGGCGCGGGCCGCACAGCCGGCCAGCCACTCGCGAAATCGCCGCTCCCCCCAGTAACCCCGCAGGGCCTCCACACTGTCCCGGATCAGTAAGCGCGTGCGGTAGTCCAGTTCGCCCCCCTCCGCGGACCGAGCCTCGACCGCCTCGGCCAGGTCGTGAGGGTCGATCTGCGGCGTCCCGCTGACCAGGCTCCAGAGATCGCGCGTTTGAACCGGCATCGCCTGCTTCACTTTCCGCCGATGGCGAACACCCGGGTCTTGGTCGTGAAGTACAGCACGTTGTTGGCGACCGCCGGCGTGCCGTGCATCGGCTCGAGCATGTCCATCGTCCCGAGCAACTTCTTCTGGCGGCCGTGAGCGAAGATCTCGACCATGCCGTCCTCGGTTCCAATGTACACCTTCCCGTCCGCCCACAGCGGCGAGCCCCACACGGCACACTTGAAGTCGTGCTCCCAGAGCCTCTTGCCGGTCTTTGCATCGAGGCAGTGCAGGTAGCCCGGCTCCTCCGCCATGTACAGCAGCCCATCGTGGATCGCGGGCGTGCTGAGCGTCGGACCGAAGTAGACCGAGCGGCCGAGCTTCGGCCGCGGCGAGATCTCGCCGCCGTAGTGCCACACCAGCGCCGAGTTCCTGTTTGCCAGCGCCTTCGGGTCAAGGTTGCCCGGGGCGGGAGAGACGTCGCCGGTCTTCGTGATGTCGATGCACCACAGATGGCCGACGCGGCTGCCAAAGCCGGTCTCCGGGGCGTGGCCGAGGGCGACGTGAACCCGGTCGCCGTGGACCGCAGGGGTGGTGATCAGGTAGTTGCGCTTCTGCCGCTCGTTCTCCTTCGCCGGCGCCGTGCCCGGGTAGCAGTGGAACTTCCACAACAGCTTGCCCGACTCCGCCTCGAAGCTGTAGAGGTAGTTGTCGCCGCCGGGGAAGATGACCTGCTTGCGGCCGCCAGCCTCGGCGTAGGCGGGGCTGCCCCACTGGCCGTGGAGAATGTCGGCCCCGGGCAGGTTGCTCTGCCACTTCAGCTTGCCCGTCTTCTTGTCGAACGCGGCGAAACTCGGCGCCTTCGGTGCGACCACGTCGCCCGCGTCATTGATGCCGTTGCCGGTGACGACGAAGACGAGGTCGCCGGCGACCACGGGGGAGCAGCTGTTGATGATGCACGGGAAAACCTTCTGCTCCTTCATCAGATCGTAGCTCCACACCGTCTTGCCGTCCTTGACGTCGGCGCAGACGACGACGGCCCCGGGTGTAACGAAGTAGAGGCGGTCGCTCTCGACGGCCGGGGTGGAGCACATGCCGTCTTCGCGGGCCTGCTGGTCCACCGGCGGCGGCGCCATCTCGTGGGCCGCCTGCCAGAGGAACTTGCCGGTCTTCTCGTCGAAGCACATGACGACGGCTTTGGCGCCCTTGACGTTCGGGTCGCGCGGCTGCTTGTTGTTGGTGCTGACGAACACCCGCCCGCCGGCGATGACCGGGCTGCCGTAGCCGCGGTTGCCGATCGCCTGCGACCACCGAACGTTCTTCGTCTTGCCCTCCTCGACGCTCCACTCGGTCGGCAGATCCTTGGCGGTGGTGCTGACGAGATTGCGGCCGGGGCTGCCGCCGAGCATCGGCCAGTCGCCCGTGGCGCTTCCCTTGCCCTGAGCGCACAGGTCGGGAAGGCTTGCGAGAGCGGCGAGGCTCCAGGCGGCGAGTGCGGCGGCGGACAGCAGACGGGTTCGCATGTGCAATGTTCTCCTGAAAACCAGCCCGAAGCGCCCGCGCCGGACGCTTGCAGAGGCCCGGCGCGGGCGCTCCAGGCTGGTGAGCGGATCCTTTCACTTCTTCCCGATCGCGTACAACTCGTTCTCCGTCATGACGAAGAGCGTGCCGTTGATCGCCACCGGGGTCGCCCGGACCCGGCCGCCAACGTCATTCTCGGCGAGGATCCGCTTCTGCTTGCCGTGGGCGAAGACGGTGACGATTCCGGCGTCCGTGCCCATGTAGACCTTGCCGTCGGCGTAGTACGGCGAACTCCACGCCATCGCACCCAGGTCGTGCTCCCAGTACTTCTGCCCCGTCTTCGCGTCCAGGCAGTGCAGGTAGCCGCCCAGTTCCGCCGCATAGACGAGTCCGTCGTGGATGGCGCAGGTGGACATGGTCCGACCAAAGACGTAGTTGCGCCCGCCCTTCTTCGGGGCCGGCCCGCCGTAGTGCCAGACCGCCGCCGAGTTCGGGTTCGGCCTGGTCTTCGGCGGAAAGACGGTGTCGTCGGTCACCACCTCCGGCGAGACGTCCCCTTCCTTCGTCATGTCGATGCACCACAGGTGGCCGACGCCCGTCTCGTGCTCCGGATCCTGCCCGGTCGCGATGTAGACGCGGTTCGCGTAGACGACCGGCGTGGCAATGAAATCGCTGCGCGTCCCCTTGCCGCCAAGTTCATACTTCGAGTCCTTGGGGTTGCAGTCGAACCGCCAGATCAGCTTGCCGGTCTTCGGATCGAACGAGTAGATCCAGCCGTCACCACCGGGGAAGATCACCTGCGGCTTGCCGTTGACGATCCCGTAGGACGGGTTCGACCACTGGCCGTGCTGGATCAATCTGCCCTCGTTGACGAGTTGCTTGAAGAACGCCTTCTGGTCGCCCTTGCGCGGGATTTCGAGGAGGGTCTTCGTCGGCCGGTTGTCCTGCCACAGCACCTCGCCGGTCTTCTTGTTGACGCGGATGAAGCTCGGGGCCTTCGGCGCCGGCACGTTGATGTGCCCCTCATCGACACCGTTGGCCGTCACCACGAACAGATCGTCCCCGACCACCAGCGGCGAGCAGGCGGAAATGTTGTGCGGGAAGACGCCGAGCTTGCCCATCATGTCGAGCTTCCACTTGACGTCGCCGCTCGTGTCCGAGCAGACGACCTCGCAGCGGTTGCTGACATAGTACATCCGGTCGCCCTCGACGACCGGGGTGGAGCAGAGCCCCTCCAGCGGCCAGTCGTTGACCAGGCCGGACGGCAGCTTGCGGAAGATGGTCTGCCAGAGGAACTTGCCGTTGTCCTGATCGAACGCCATCAGCACGCCCAGGTCGATCGGCTTGCCCTTGGGGTCGATGTACTTCTTGTCGCGTGGCTGCTGGTTGTTCGTGCCGATGTAGACCTTGCCGCCGTGAACGATCGGCCCGCCGTAAGCCTTCGAGCCGAGGCTCGCCTTCCACTTGATGTTCTCCGGCTTGTCGCCGTTGGCGCCGGTGTTCCACGTCTCGGGCAGGCCCTTGGCGATCGGGTTGACCATGTTGCGGCTGAGCGAGCCGCCGTACATGACCCACTCTTCCAGCCCGGCCTTGACGCCGGCCGCCTTGCCCTCCGCGCCCGCGCCCCCGGAGAGGGCACTCGCGAGTCCGATTCCCACGAACACGACGGCTGTCACCACCGCCGCCAGCCAGCGCTTCAGAGTCGGATAGGATTGCATATGTATCTCCTCCCTTCGCGCCTCCCAGGCCCACGGGCTGCAACCCGTGGGCTTTGCGAGGGGTCACTTCTGGTTCGGGGTGATGCGGACGTTGTCGAAGTAGATCTCGGTGCCGGCGCCGCCCTCGGGGATGCCGGTCACATAGGCGTACAGGGCCGGCGCGCCCTCGGTGTTGGGCCGCGGGTCGGTCACCTCGACGGTCCACTCGGTCGGCTCCTTCTGGTCGCGCGGCCACACCTTGCCGCGGATGTGGCCCTCGCCATTCTTGACGTCCACCGTCAGCTTCAGGCGATACCATACCCCCGGCTGCCAGGCGTGGAAGATCGTCCGGTCCACGCGCGGCAGAGCGTCCCAGGAGGTGATGCGCAGCTTCTGGACGTTGCCCTGAAGGTTCAGCGTGTAGCGATTGGCGACGATGCCGATGTCCGGCATGTCGTCGTCCTTCTTGGTGCCCATCACGTCGCACGCGATGGTGTAGTCCTTCAGCGTCGGCAGGCCGATGTAGGCGTTGCCGCGCGCGAACAGCGGGTTGGACTTGTTGTTCACCTTGCGCAGAACCTTGGTCCCGTTCAGGGTGGCGACCGCGAACTTGCCGGCCGTGTTGACCCACCCGCCCGGCACCGCTCCATCGGGCACCTTCTCGAAATCCTGGGCGTAGGGCAGGGTCGGCACCACGCGCACCCGGGCTGTGGCAGTCAGCCCCTCGGCCTCGGCCCCCACCAGCCCGCCCTGGTTCGGCACTCCCGTGACGACCACGAGCGTTCCGCCGTCGATCTTGCCCTTCAGCGGCGGCGCCACCTTGCCCGTGGGCAGCGGGGACGGCGGGAGTGACCACTTCGCCTCGACCTCGCGCAGGAACCGCCCCTTCGCGTCGAAGGTGCGCGCCTTGAAACTCACTGATTCGCCCGGGTGCAGTGCCACCTCGGCGGGCACGATCTGCAGGTGCGTTGCCTTCGCTCCCCTGGCCGCCGGCTCCTCCTTCAGCAGCCCGGTCGGCTCGGGCGCCGGCCTGGCCCCCTTCTTGCCGATGCAGAAGAATTCGT
>JADLBT010000470.1 GCA_020847555.1 Gemmataceae bacterium | reverse complement strand
GGTTAGTGGTTAGTGGTTAGTAAAGAGCCAACCTCCGTGGGGCTTTACTAACCACTAACCACTAACCACTAACCACTAACCACTCCTTCCGGAGCCACCCGTCCGGTTCTGTAGTTGTCGCAGCAGCTCCAGCGCCGTGTCGCCGTCGCTGGCCGCCTGCAACTGGTTTCGGAGTTCTTGTTTGTGGGACAGGGTGCGGCGGGCACGGAACTCCGCGAGGAGGTCCGCCAACGCCCTGGCCCGATCCGGGTTCATCCGGCCAACGTCCTGCAGCTCCAGCGCCTTCATGATCAGTGCCGGGTTGTCGATGCGCGGTCGCAAGCCGTCCATGTCCGGCGCCAGCCCTTCCGCCTGCAAGCGGTACAGCCCCTCCAGCAGCAGGCGCAGTCCCGGGTGCTGCATCTCCTTGCCCGACACCTCGGTGGACGCGACCGGCACCAGCGCCGGGTCGGCCAGGAGGAGCGTGAGCAGATCGCGTTCGAGCGGACTGGCCGGGGCCGACCTGCCCGGAGGCGTTCCGGCCGCGGGTTGGACGCCGCGCGGCGGGGCGGGAGTTCCGGGTTTCGGGTCTTGCTCCGCGGCGCGCCGGGCCGCCCGGAGTTCCCGCAAGCGCGCCCAGACCGTCTCCTCCTTCAGGCCGAAGCGCTGGCCGATGCGCGTCAGCATCAGTTCCTGCTTGACCGCGCCGGCCTGTCCCGGTAAAGGAGGGGCCAGCGCGATGATGCCGAGAACCGCGTCAATCGCTTTGCGCCTCCCCTCGACACCCTGCGCTTCGTCCGCGGCGAGTACGCGGCTTAGCTTGAATTCCAGCACGTCCACCGCATTTGTCAAGGCCGCCTGCAAAGGTTCCGGCCCCTGCTGCACCAGCAGATCGCACGGGTCGAGGCCCTCGGGCAGCGCGGCCACCTTGAGGTCAACGTCCTGGCTGACGAAGATCTCCAGCGCGCGATCGACGCCCGTACTCCCGCCAGCGTCCGCGTCGTAGACGAGAACCACGCGCGGAGCGAAGCGCCGCAGCTGGGCCACATGCCGGGCGGTAAGGGCCGTGCCCATCGTGGCGACCACCTGGGGGATGCCCATCTGGTGCGCCATCAGCACGTCGGTGTAGCCCTCGAACACGGCCAGGTAGCCGGCCTTCGCGCCGTGCTGCCGCGCGAGGTCGAGGGCGTACAGTTGCTCCCCCTTGTGGAACAGCGGCGTTTCGCAGGAGTTATAATACTTGGGCGCCCGAGCCGCCAAAGGGGACGCGGGCAGGATGCGTCCGCCGAAAGCCACCGGCCGACCCCGAACGTCGCGGACGGGAAACATGACGCGGTCGCGGAAGCGGTCGTAGTATCCCCTCTCACCCCCCCGGTCCCCCTCTCCCACGAGGGGGGCCGGGGGGGTGAGGGAGATCTTCCGCCGCGCGATCAACCCGACCGTCTCCAGCACGTCGAGGGGCAGCTTTACGTCGAGCGCCCGCCGGACCAGCCAGTCACCCGTAATCGGGGCGTAGCCAACGCCGAAGCGCCGGATCGTTTCGCCGGTCAGGCGGCGCTCGCCGAGGTACTGACGGGCCGCTTCCGCGTCCGGGTCGTCGAGCAGACACCGATGGAACTGCTCGGCGGCCCACGCCATCGCCTCAAGCATACGGGCGCGGCCCTGGTCGTGCTGAGGGTTTCCCCATTTTTCCAGCGAGATTCCGGCCCGCCTGGCCAGCATCTCCAGCGCTTCGTTAAAAGAAATGCGCTCCTGCTCCTGAACAAAACTCAGGACATCTCCGTATTTGTTGCAGGACCAGCACCGATAGCGCTGCCGGCGCGGATCGACGTCGAACGACGGCCGGTGGTCGTCGTGGAACGGACACAGACCCTTGAACGTGCCGCCGGCGGGACGCAGGGCAAGGTAGCCCCCGACGACGTCAACGATGTCGTTGGCTTGCTTGACCCGCTGGATCAGGGCTCGCCGGTCTTCGGCCAAGGTGTTCTCCAGACGGAGGGTAGGCCAAAGGTACGAGGCGGCCCCAGAAGGGAGGAGCCTTCTGAGGTCAACCGGATTGTTCCCTTTGTCGAGTCAGCTGGCAGAGGTTCGCGCTTGCCATGCAAGGAGAGGCGCTTCCCTGATGACCCACTGGCTCGCATCTTCTCGAATTCCCACCGGGGCCACATCATTCCGGGCGGGGCAGCCGTCCTGGCTGTCTGGGTCAAGGCCTTTTCTCTTCCTGACGGTTGGCGCAAGTTTAACTGGTTAAACTGCTTAAACCAACATCACCTTCACGCGCCCGGGCAATTATAGCCATCGGTCGGAAAAGAGTCAAGCTGGGCAATGCCCGGCCGTGGTGTCGCGCGCTCGTCCGATCTTCTTGTCCACCTGCTGGTTAAGAGGAGCGGGGCGCGGTTGGCCGCGCCCCGGCGAGGAAGGGTAGACAGCCGTTTCCAAACGCCGTAGGAGCCGACTCCGTCCGGCGAGGGCGTTACGCGCGGGGGGCCGCAGCCCCCTCCGACGGCAATTGGCAACCACCTCTTGGCCGGTTTTCACCGGCCCGCGCGGCCGCCTGTCAAGGGTTCAAGTCTTCGGGTGTTGCTCGTGCTCGCGGATGAACTTCGCCGCGCGATCGGCGTCGTGGGCGGGCACCTGGAGCTTGACGCTGACGCCCATCAGACCAGACAGGGCGGCCTGGTCCTCCTGCTCCAGGAAGCACCGGATGCCCTCCGCCTTCAAGGCGTTTTTGATGATCTCCGCCTTGACCGGGTCGCCAATCGTGTAGACGGTCACCAGGTCGTTGTAGTCCATCGTCGTGTCCTCCTTCATGAGCGCGCGGGCACTCGCCGGAATGGAGAGGCCCAGGGGAGTGGGAGTACAGCAAGCGACGTGCCGGCTTCTCCCGTCAGTCCAGTCCTGGTTGGATGACGGCATTTGCGGCCGCGAATGCTCGTGTTCCGCCCTGGACAGACAGACCAGAGGCGGTGTGGTAGGCCGGGGGTGTGCGGAAACGGGGCAGCGACGGGTGAGTAGTTCGGCCCCCGCCGCGCGTTTCAGGAGCCTGCCGCGGCCCGGACCGCCCGCCTCACCTCCTCGGGAGCCGGCCGGTCGGTCGGCTCCGCGCTGCGATAGGCGTAGGCCAGTCGGCCGGCGCGGTCGATGACGAAGTCGCCACCGAGTTGCAACACGTCCTCCCCGCGTTCGGCCGCCTCCGGTTTGACCCCGCGGAACAGCCACTTCAAGTACCGACCGATGACGCCCGGCTGCAGGAACGTCCACCACGAGGTGCGCTCCAGCGCGAAAGCCCGGTAGGCGATCCGGTCCGGGTCGGCGACGACCGCAAACGGCAGCGGGTGGCGCTCGACGTAGGCGCGCACCTTCACGGGGCCGGTAAAGCTGACCGCGAGCACCTCGCCGCCGAGCGCACGGATCTCGCCGTAATGGCCCTGCACCTCGCCGAGGTGCGCCCGACACGGGATTCACGCCAGGTGGCGCAGGAAGACGAGCAGGAGCGGGCGCGCGGCGATCTCGGCCAGGCGCAGCGGGGTGCCGTCGGGACGCAGGAAGATGAAATCGGGAACGGCATCGCCGAGCCGCAGGGCCATGATAGACCTCCGTGAAGATCATCATAGCCGCCCAGCGAGCCGGGAGCCTCCACGACCAGCCCGGGCCGCCTGACCAACCCGGAGCACCAGCGCCGGGGAGAGACAAGTTGCCGCGCTTACTCGAAGAACAGATCGGACGCAGCGCCTGTCGCCCACGGCTGAATCCGCGCGGTTGCCCCCTTGCGGATGACGCCGTCGCGCGTCACAATCGAGGTGGGTATGCCTCGACCCGCCGCCGGAGAGGAACTTGCGATGGCCCAGCTAGCCCACCCGGTCGATCCGTTCGGAGAAGTCAACGTCTATCGGTCCGGTAACGGAAGGCTCGACGTCGTCGCCACCATCCTCATCGAGCCGGACATCGAAGGCGCCCGCGCTGGCCTCGCCCTGGACGGGTCGGCGTCGATGCAGGCGAACTACGGGGCGAATCTGCCGGCGCTCTTCGCCCGCGCTGGCGGGGCTGTCAACGTCGTCGAGCCGGTGGCGCGAACGATGGCCGCCTACCTCGCCCGGTTCTCGTCGAGTGGCCGGGCCAACCTGATCTACTGGGCGTGCAGCCCCGACGGGTCGCAGATCGAGCCGCTCGGCGAGTTCAGCGAGGAGGCGCTCGCCTCCCTGCCCGTCCGCGGCCCGAAGAAATGGGGGCGCGGCACCAGGCTCCTCCCGCCGCTGCGCTACTTCGTCGAGGAGGCGTTCCGCGCCGCGCCGTGGGCCATCTGCGTCTTCGTCACCGACGGACGCATCGAGGATCTGGACCAGGTCAAGCAGTACTCCTGGCACTTCGCCCGGCAGATCGCGTCGGGCCAGCGCAGGTTCATCAAACTCGTCCTCCTCGGCGTCGGCAAGCTGGTGGACGAGGCACAGATGGAAGAGCTGGACGACATGTTCGAGGGGAATGAGCTGCGCGACCCGGACGGCGAAACGATCGACCTGTGGGACCACAAGATCGCGGAGAACATGCACAATCTGGCGGAGATCTTCGCGGAGGTGGTGAGCGAGAAGATCCAGGTCGCCGACCACGGCCGGGTGCGCGACAACGCCGGCCGCCTCGTCAAGGAGTACCCGCAGGGACTCCCGGCGCTGCTCCGCTTCGCCCTGCCGCCCGGGGCCACCGCCTTCATCCTCGACTGGCCCGGCGGGACCGTGCGCCAGGACATCACGGAGGGTCTGGCGCGGTTGTAGTAGCGAGCTGCCCTGGCTTCCGTCTCCGTCGCGGGCGGCTTCGCGTCAGGTCGCCGGCGCTTTCTGCGAAGCCGCCAGCGGCACCCAAACCTCAGAGAACCCACCATGCTTCCCACCGACGGCATCAGCCACCAGCTACCCAGCAGCCTCGTTGCCCGGGAGTTCGGCGAGGTCAACGTCCGCCGCACGCCCTCGGCCGTCGAGGTCCAGTTCACCATCCTGATGGAGCCACAGGGCCAGGAGGCCGAGGGCTGGCAAACCGGCGTCGCCCTCGACGGCAGCGCGTCGATGCGCGACTGGTACGGCCAGACGCTGCTCGGCAAGGTGCCGCGCGAGGCGGCCGCCGAGTACCGGCGGCGCGGGTGGATCACCGAGGAGTACCAGGACGGCCGGAAGGTGATGATCTACGAGCCGGTCGCCTACGACGACGCCATCCGCCGCGGCTACCTGCGCTACAGCGAGAACATCGTCCAGCCGGCGGCGTGCGAGTTTATCGCTTACCTGGCCGGCAACCTCGACGCGGACGGCGGGACGACTGTCATCTACTGGGCGTGCGGAGACGGGTCGGCGTGCGAGGTGCTCGGGGACTTCACCACCGAGCAGTGCCGGAGCCTGACCTTGATCGGTCCCCGGGGCATCGATTTCGGGACCGGGACGTATCTGCTGCCGGCGGTCCGTTACTTCGTCGAGCGCTTCAAGGACGCGGAGCGCGGCATGTACGTGTTCCTGACCGACGGCCGACTGGACGACCTGGAGGCAGTCAAACGCTACACCACGCAGCTCGCGCGCGAAATCCAGGCCGGCAAGCGGCACGCGATCAAGTGCGTGTTGATCGGCGTCGGCGACCACGTCGATGAGAGTCAAATGGAGGCGCTGGACGACCTCGACACCGGGACCAGCGTGGATATCTGGGACCACAAGATCCGCAAGGAGATGCGCGACCTGAAGGAGATCTTCGCCGAGGTCGTGGACGAGAACCAGATCGTGGCGCCGACCGCCCGCATATTCGACGCGCACGGGCGCGTGGTCAAGACGTTCGCCGACGGCCTGCCGGCAAAGGCGTCGTTCACCCTCCCGCCGAACTCGCCGTGGTTCGAGCTGGAGGTCGCGGACCAGCGCATCCAGCAGACGGTGGTGTTGCCGCGGTGAGGTACGGGCCGAAGCTCCCCGGCGTCTCCAGGACGCCGGGGAGCTTCGGCCGAGGGGGTTATGGCCATGATGTTCGTCAACCAGCTGTCCACGTTGGCCCTGCGCGTGGTGTGGGGCGTCGAGGGAGCCGACACGCTGGTGCGCTTCGTCGGCAGCCGCTTCAGCGCCCACACCGACCGCCTGGCCGGCGCGCTGGCGACGGCGAACGACCGGGCGTGGAAGGCGCTGGAGGTAGCGCTGGCCGGGCAATCGTGGTGGGACCGCTGCAAGGGTCTGCTGTCGTCGGGCGACGAGAAGAAGTTCCGCAACGACATCGAGGCGTTCCTCCAGTCCGCCGGCGCCGGCACGGCCGGGCTGACCACGGACCTGCGCCGCCGGGCGCTGGAGGATCTCCAGCGCGCCCGCCAGGCGCGGCTGATCCCCGGCGACCGGCCGGCCCCCGACGAACTGGCCCTGCAGGCCCAGACACTCGCCGGCTGCCGGACCCAGCAGCACCTGCTGGTCGCGGAGGACCAGGCGCTCGGCGGACTGATCGGCGGACTGCGGCAGACCGGCTACCTGGCGCTGGCCCACGTCGCCGCGCTGCGCCCGACTGGCGGCCACCCGCTGCTGGTGGTCGGGGTGCGCTACTTCTTCAGCCGCGAGGTACTCGGGAACGAGGAACTGCGCGAGGCGATGACGCTGCAGCAGCTGGAAGGACTGACCGCCGCCCAGGAGGCGGGGTTCCGCGGCCTGGGCGAGGCGCTGGAGCGGCACGGCGAGATCCTGGCGCGCGTCGAGGCCGCGACCCTCCAGACGCAGCGCGGGGTGATGGAGGTCAAGGAAGCCGTCGAGCGCCAGGGCGAGCACGCCCAGGAGACGCAGGAACTCATCGTTCTGATGCGGCAGGAAATGCGGGCGCTGTCTGCACGTCTGAGCGAGGAGCGCGCGGAGCACCGCCAGAAACTGGAGGAAATGCAGGGCGCGCTGCAGGAGGTGATGGGTCTGTGCGAGCGCCGCCCTCCTGCCCCGTCGGCCCCGTCCGTCCAGCCGGCCCCCCCGCCAGCCGCGGAGGAGACGCAGCGGATCAAGACGGTCCTCCGCCGCGCCACGCGCCTCGTCGCCAGTCAGCGCGAGGAGATGCCCACCTTCTACCAGGCGCTCAGCGAGTGGGAACGGGCCGAAAACATGAGCGCGACGGCCACACCAACTCCGGCCGCACCGACCCCGGCCGCTCCCGGCACGGCTGGCACGCGAATCAACCCGCTCTTCGCCGCCGGCCTCGGAGCCACGGCGGACGACCCACCCGTGTTCAGGCCGCGCGCCAACCCGAAGCCCGTCTTCCCCACGGAGGCGCCCGCGACCGTGGAGCAGCCCGAATCGCCTCCGGCCGAGCCTGCGGCCGCCGAGAAGTCGCGCCAGGGACCGATCGCCGGCTTCAAGCTCGTCCGGCGCGACGGCAAGGGGCCGCTCTTCCGGCCGCCGGGCCAGTGAAACGCCGCGCTGCCGGCCCGTCGCTTGCACACCTTTCGCCTTTCGCTGCGGTTTCTTGTCTTCGCCCCCCGCCGGGGTAGAGTGACACCGGACTACCCGTGCGCTCTGTGAACCCCTTCACGCACAAGCGTGTCCGTAACACCATGTTCGAGACCTTTGAGCACACGGCGGATCTCGGGTTGCGCGTCCGCGCCGCGGACCTGAACACCCTCTTCGCCGAGGCGGCGCGCGGCCTCTTCGCCGTCCTCGTCGAGGATTTGCAGACAGTCGAGCCGCGCGAACGCCTCGACGTGCGCCTGGGGGCGGACGAGCGCGCGTACCTGCTGTTCGACTGGCTGCGGCAACTGCTCTATCACTTCGACGCCCGGCACCTGCTGTTCAGTCGGTTCGAGGTGCGCGTCGATGACACCGGGCTCGTCGGAACCGCCTGGGGCGAACCGCTCGATCGAGCGCGCCACGCCCTGGACCACGAGGTCAAGGCCATCACCTACCACGGCCTGCGCGTCGAGCCCGCGGACGGTGGGTGGCTGGCCGAGGTGATCGTGGATATTTGAAGGAGCTTTCTGTCATGGTGAAAGACGCCTTTCACGGATCGCTGGAGAAGGTGGACGAGTGCTGCTACCGCATCCCGAAGAGCTACAAGCCGGGGATGCGCGTGGATGGCCTGATCTTCGCGGACGAGAAGCTGCTCCAGCAGATCAAGAGCGACCAGGCGCCAGAACAGGTCGCCAATGTCGCTTTCTTGCCCGGCATTCAGCACGCCAGCCTCGCCATGCCGGACATCCACTGGGGATACGGGTTCTGCATCGGCGGCGTGTGCGCCACCGACCCGGACGAGGGCGGTGTCATTTCTCCCGGCGGCGTCGGCTACGATGTGAATTGCGGCGTCCGCCTGGTCCGGACGAACCTCTTCTACCGCGACGTCAAGCGCAGCATCCGCG
>JADLBT010000469.1 GCA_020847555.1 Gemmataceae bacterium | reverse complement strand
TGGGCTGTCTACCTCCTTGCTCAGGGGTTCGTCGTGGGCCTCGGTCAACAGGATGTTCAGGATGATGGGGCTGAGCGGGCTGCCCTGGTCGATGCCGATGTTGTGGTTGTCGTCGCCGCCGCGGAGCACCACCTCGATCAGCCGCAGCAGCGCGGCCTCCTGGATGTGCTTCGCCAGGATGGCCAGGACCAGGTCAATGTTGACGTTATCGAACGCCTTCTTGACGTCGTCGATAGCGAGGACGAAGCGCTGCTCCTCGGTAATGGCCAACTCCAGGTCGGCGAGGAGCCGCCAGGTGTTGTACCGCTCCAGCGGCTCGCCCTCGGCCGTCCACATCTCCGGGGCGGCCCGGAAGCCGTAGCCGCTGAGCCGGGGCTCGAAGTACGGGACCAGGGCTCGGTAGAGGGCGCCAGCGACGACGCGGTCGATGATGTTCCGCAGGTGCAGTTCGCGCGAGGTGCCGTCCTCCTTGGGGATCAGCACCGACCTGTAGGGGTGGGGCCGGTAGGTGCCGTCCCGGGTCGCCCTGGCAATCTCTCGCAAGGCGGCGGCGATCTCACTGCGGCTGAAGTCGCCATAGCGCAGCCCGTCGAGGCCGGGGGCCTGGCCGCCCCTCTGCTTCATCAGGTCGAACACCCAGAGCAGGTACTCGTGGTTGGCGATCAAGGCCAGCGTCGGCAGGGTGCCGAGCGCCGGCGCGAACGACCCCATCGTCTTCTTCTGCCGGCTCCTGTGCCGACGCTTCCGCCACCACTCTGAGGGCTGGAGTTCGGCCGCCTCGTCGTCGAATAGCTTGTGCTTCTCGTATCCGATCATGCTCACAACCCCCTCGCCGCCAGGAACAGGTCCACCCGTCCCTGGACCGGATCCACGCCGGGCGCGAACCAGCCTCGCTCCTCGTACACCCGCCGCCGCTGCTGGCTCCGCTTCGTCAGGAGGGGATGGCGGTCGTCGAGGTCAATGAGGAGCAACGGCTGTGAGGGCGAGCTGGCAGGCTCGATGAGCTTGTGGGCCGGCAGCGCGGGCAGGTCGATGCCGGCGTCGGCGCGGACGACAACGTCGATCTCGCTGAGGTCCAGGGCCCTCATGCCGGTGTCGGTGACAATGGCGTACGGCGGCTGAGCGTCCCACCCTGGCTTGCTGGCGTCCAGCAGGTCAATCTGCGCGGCGGTCAGGCCCCGGGTGTTCACCCCGGAGCGGTCGGCGAGCAACGGCCAGCCGGGGAGCAGGTCGGCCAGGGCCAACCCGTGCAACAGTCGATCGACGAGGACGACGACCCGCGGCGCTGTGACCATGCTCATCGCACTGGCAGCGGCGGGTGCAAGGGACTGCAGCCGGGTCAGATCCCGGTCCTTCACCAGGCGTGCCAGCAGTGCGATCGTCTCGCTTCGCGGCCGGTTGTTCCATACGCCTTCTCGAAGCAACGTGAACACGTCCGCGCTGTCCACCACCGGGCCATCGGTGACGGGGCAGCGCACCACGCGCACGCCTCGCTCCAGGTGGCCGTGCCGGGGCAAGACCAGTTCCTCGAAGCCGAAGACCATCCGCATCAGGTCGCGCTCGAAGGGCGAGATATGCTCGTCGGGGCGGACGAGGCCGAACAGCCGGGCCTTCTGGGCGAGGGCCATTTGCTCCCTGCTATCAGGGCAGACCGCCTCGCGGGCGTCGAGGGCGATGACCAGGTCGCGCTCGAACAGGTTGACCGGGGAGTGGTGGAGATAGCGGTAGGTTGCGATGGCCACCCGCGGGGACTTCCACGGATAGTTCTTGCCATTGAAGAAGTGGACGTCGGGCTCATGCTTCCGAACCGCGTCACGCAGGTCGTAACCGTCCTCGATGCGGCTAACGGCGATGGAGACCTTGGCTTTCGGGAAGGCCAGGACGGCCTGGAGGACCAGCCGCGCCGGTGAGACGAGGCCCGGGTCGGTGACGATCCGGCCGCGTTCCTTGCGCCGCACGAAGTCGAGGAACAAGGAATCCCCACCGCCGACCTTCGCCAGAGACGCGAGGTCCGGACCGGGCAGTACGCTGACCGCGTCCCCCTTCAGGGTCCTGAGCGCCGGGACGGTGTGGCCGGTCTTGCTCAGCAGGCGGTGAACCATCTGCCCCAGCGCCGCATGGACCTTCAACACCAGCGGGTCCCCACGCTCGCCCCCAAGAGTCTCGTAGAGGGGTTGGCGCTGGCGGCGCACTCGGCACCCGTACCGGGGGTCCGCGTCCGCGATGAGGCGAGTCGTCCGCAGCGCGTGGAGAAGGGAATTGGGGGGCGACTCAATCAGGATCTTCGGGCCATCGCGCCACATCGTGATCGGCTTGCCAAGGTGCTTCGCCTTCACGTTCGACTGGTGCTGCGCCATCGGGCAGACCTCCTTGTGTGCCTTTCAGGCCGGGCGACCATTCTCTGGATCGCACAAAGACACACTTGATCGAGTTTACGGAAACACTATTTATCGGATCGCGATGCGCTGGGGGACATCGTGTCCACGCCGCTAAGTTGCTACGCTGGCGCCCTGCAGTAGCTGGTCGATGAAGTCCCTGGCCTGCCGCAAAGTGGGAATGTCCTGGACTCGAACGGTAACCGCCGTCTCCCTCGTCTGGAGAGCCTCGATGCTGCGGGCGAACCCCCGCAGGATTGCGGACAGGGGATTCTCGGGTGCCGTGGAACCGCCGTTGTGGGGCAGGTGCCGGGACACGGCCTCGCGAGGCGGATTGCCGGCCTCGATGGCCGCTGCAATCTGCTCCTGTGCTTCTGCGGGAATTGTCGCAACCCGGGCCGCCTCGACGAGGCTCAGTCGGCCGTCATCGAACGCCTTCTGAAGCAGCATGGGGAGCCCGGGCACGGCGAGGTAGCGGTCGAGATTGCGGCCCGAGATCCCCAGTCTGCGGGCGACGTGATCGCGGAACTTGCCGCGTTCCTCGTAATCCAGGGCGGCGAGTTGCTTGTCCCGTTCCAGTTCGTGGATGCGGACGTAGCTGCGGACGCGGTCGAGGGCTGAGTGCTGCCTCCTGTGGAGGTTATCCTCGATCAGGCGCAGCTCCGCAGCGACCTCGTCGCCGGCGAGGTCGTACCGCACGACCACCCACACCCGCTTGCGGCCGAGGAGGAGCAGCGCACGAACCCTCTGGTGCCCGCACAGGATGGTCCCGTCGGGAAGGACCTCGACGGGGACGCGCTGGCCGTTGGCGTCAAGGTCCCGTGCCAGTTCCTCCACGTCCTCCTTGCAGAGGTCGTGGCAGAGGTCTGCCTGGCGCGGGTGCGGGCGGAGCCGGCTGATCGGCCAGTAGACAGGAGTAGTCCCGGTGTTGTTGACCTTCCGGGGCATGTTCCCTCCTTCATGCAGGGCCGCTCGTGCCAGACAGCGTTTCTGGAAACATTGTAGCCGATGCAGCATCGTCCGTCAAGACCGGCGAAGGAACATAGTGCTGTCGCAGGGTTCGTGAGGAAGTATCCGGTGGATGTGGGTTGCGGGCGCTTGCGTCCGGAGAAGTTCCGAAGCGCTTCACCGTCTGGTGTCCAGCGCTCGCTTCAATCTCTTGCGGAAAGCCTGGAGCTGCCCCTTGAGCGCGGACGCGGCCTGTGCCAGTTCCTCCAGGGCACGTTCAGCCTCTTCCAGATGATGCAAGAGCGTGGTTGAGTAATCGGCGGGGGTTATTGCCGCTAGCTGTTCGAGGAGTCCGCCGCCCG
>JADLBT010000468.1 GCA_020847555.1 Gemmataceae bacterium | reverse complement strand
CGATGCCCTTGATCGAATGGACGAGTGCGCTCTGCGCCGCCTTCCCCGGCTCGACGATGGCCCCGCTGGCGCCGCCCTTGAGGAGGAAGGCGGCGCTGTCGAGACGCAACCCGCCTCGTTTCGCCTTCGCGCCGTGGCAGGAGTAGCAGTTGCGCGACAGGATCGGCTTGACGTCGCGCAGATAATCGACCTTCTTCTGGTCGGCGGGGGCCGCCGATGCGAGGTACAGAAGGGCCAGCGGCGGGCAAAGGAATCTCGCGGAAGCCATGAGGCAGATCCTGTTGTCGCGGTACGGGCGGGCCGGCTCATGTCGGACATTGTGGCGGATGAGTCCCGGGATGGTGGGCTTATCCTACCCGAAGGGGGGGCGGAGTCGCAATCATTTTGTGCCCAGCTCGCCGTGAAAGGGTGGGCCGGCTGCCGCCTGTCACCTTTGGATGGCCGGCTCTCCGGTAGTGGGTCCGGGCACGATCGGCACGCACGGGTTGATCCAGAACCAGCACACCCCCGACAGGACGAAGAAGGCCGCGCACACCGCCAGCGCCACGTTCCACCCGTAAGCCGTCGCCAGCCAGCCGAGGAGCATCGGGCTGAGGAACGCCCCCAGGTTGCCGAACATGTTCGCCCAGCCGAGCAGCGTCCCGACGTAGGGTCCGCCCGCATCCTGGAAGTACGCCCAGGTGGCGCCGAGCCCGGTGTCCATCGTGAACGACATGAACGTCAGCGCCAGCGCCGCCAGGAGCGGCTCGTTCGCCACCATGCACATCCCCATCCCGGCCGCGGCCAGGAACTTCGACGCCGAGCCCAGCAGGCTGCGCCCCCAGCGCAGCCCCAGGCGGCGCGTCAGGTAATCCGTTGCGATGCCGCCCACCAGGCAACCGCAGACGCCGCCCACCAGCGGCAGGGCCGCCAGCACGCCGCCCTCTTCGAGTTTGACCTCGTGGACCTCCGCCAGGTACGTCGGCAGCCACGTCACCAGGAACGCCCACGGGATGTTACTCGCGAACTGGGTGGCACACTGCATCCACAGGCTGCGGCTGCGCAGCGCCGCCGCCCACGGGATGGTGCGGGCCTGGCCGCGCGGGTTGGTCGCGTTCGCCGGCAGTCCGCTCTCGATCAAGCGCACCTCGGCGGGGTTGCAGGCGGGGTGCTGGGCCGGGGTGGTGCGGAACCAGGCCCAGAAGCACGCCGCCCACGCCGCCCCGAACAGCGCGTAGATCAGGAAGGGGGACCGCCAGTCGCCGAGGGCCGCGATCAGGACGGCGGTCAGCGGGTACGCCAGCGCTCCGCCGGCCCGGCCGCCCAGCGTGATGATACTGCTGGCAAGCGCCCGCTGCGCGAACGGCATCCATACGCTGTTGACGCGCGCCGCAATGGGGTACGCGCCGGCCTGGCTCACGCCGAACAGCAGTCGCACCGCCGCCAGCGTCGCCAGTCCGACCGCCAGCGCCGTCAGCCCCGTGAACAGCGACCAGCCGAGCACGCAGGCGGTCAGCATCGCGCGGGCGCCGAGCCGGTCGCCGAGCCAGCCGGCCGGCACCTGCGCCAGCGCGTAGGCGAAGAAGAAGCTGCCGTAGACGAAGCCCATCTCGACCTTGTCGAGCCCCAGCTCCGCGCTGATCAGCGGGCCGGCCGCGGCGATGCACACCCGATCCAGGTAGAGGAGGATCGCCATCAGGGTCGTCAGCGCCAGCACGCCGTAGCGGACGCGCGTCGGGCGCAGGATCAGATCGGACCATGCGCCCACGTTCTCCGGTTGCCCCACGCTTCGACCCTCCGGCGGCCTGCGCTGCCTGCATTGTTCTACGGAAGGGGATGGAAGTGGAGAGGTTGGAAAGCCCACGGGTAGCGCCCCGTGGATAAAGTCTCCCGCGCTGCGCCCACTGCTGGGAGATCCCCAAGCCCACGGGCGGCGCCCCGTGGGCTTTCAGGCATGGCTTCTGCCCCGGCGCCGTTGCGGCTCACGCGGGCAACTGCCACAATGACCTGACGCCCGTCCCGCTGAAGGAGTGCTCTCGATGGTTTCCCTGCGCTTCGTCCTTCCCCTGCTCCTCGTCGCCCTGATGGTGCTCGCCGCGTGGCCGGCTATCGTCTCGGCCGACGCCCAGGCGACCGACCGGGCTCGCCGCTTCGTCGAAAGTTACATCAAGAAGATCCGCCCGCTGGACATCGCCGCCAACCGTGCCTGGTGGAACGCCAACCTCACCGGCAAGGACGAGGACTTCAAGGCGAAGGAGGCGGCGCAGAACAGGATCGACGCCGTCCTCTCGAACAAGGACGACTTCAAGGAGGTCAAAAGCATCAAGGAGGCCGGCAAGATCGACGACCCAATCCTCGCCCGTGCCATTGACGTGATTTACCTCCTCTACCTGGAGAAGCAGCTCGACCCGGACCTGCTCAGGCAGATCACCGCCCTGGCGAACACGGTCGAGAAGAAGTTCAGCACCTTCCGCGCTACCGTGGACGGCAAGGAGATGACCGACGCCGAGGTGCGTCAGGTGCTCAAGACGTCCAGGCTCAACGACCGCCGCCGGGCGGTGTACGAGGCGAGCAAGGAGGTCGGCAAGGTCATTCGCGACGACCTGCTCCGGCTCGTCAAGCTCCGCAACGAGGCCGCGCGCAGGCTCGGGTTCAAGAACTTTCACGCCATGCAGCTGTCCCTCAACGAGCAGGACAGTGCCGCCGTCATCGGCCTGTTCGACCGGCTGGACGAGCTGACGCGCGAGCCGTTCCGCAAGGCGAAGGCCGAGATCGACACCCGGCTCGCCAGGGACGCCCGCGTCAAGGTCGAGGAGCTGATGCCGTGGCACTACCACGACCCGTTCTTCCAGGAGGCGCCCGCTGTCTACGCGACCGACCTGGATGCGGTCTACGGCAAGCTCGACCTGATCGACCTGTGCCGGCGCTTCTACCGCGGGATTGATCTGCCGATCGACCTGGTGATCGAGCGCAGCGGAGATTTCGCCCCGCGCAAGGGGAAGAACCCGCACGCCTTCTGCATTGACATCACCCGCGACGGCTCCGACGTGCGTGTCCTCGCCAACGTCGTCCCCAACGAATACTGGATGAGCACGATGCTGCACGAGTTCGGCCACTCGGTCTACAGCAGCATCAACATCCCTGAGAAGCTACCCTATGTGCTGCGTCAGGAAGCGCACATCCTGACGACCGAGGGTATCGCGATGATGTTCGAGAAGCTGTCGAAGCGGCGCGCCTGGCTGGAGCAGATGGGGGTGAAGGTGGCCGACCCGAAGGCGTTCGACGAGACGGCCGCCCGAATGATGCGCGACCGGCTGCTGATCTTCTCGCGCTGGTGCCAGGTGATGCTGCGGTTCGAGAAGGCGATGTACGAGGATCCGGACCAGGATCTGAACAAGCTGTGGTGGGATTTGGTCGAGCGCTACCAGATGCTGCGCCGCCCGGCCGGCCGCAACGCCCCGGACTACGGGAGCAAGATCCACATCAGCGTTGCGCCGGCGTACTACCACAATTACATGATGGGCGAGCTGTTCGCCTCGCAGCTGCACCACGCCATCGCACGCGAGGTGTACAAGGGGGCCGACCCCGATACGGTCGTCTACGCCGGCAACCGCGCGGTCGGGCGCTTCCTGCGAGAGCGCGTCTTCGACGCCGGCCGGCGCTGGAGCTGGAACGAGCTGACCCGGCGGGCGACCGGGGCGGACCTCAATCCGGCGGCGTGCGCCGCCGACTTCGGCGGGAAGTAGGGTCTGCACCCTTCTGCAGCCGTCCGAGCCCGAAGCGTCAGCACGGGAAACGACAAAGACCCGCACTGACGCTTCGGGCT
>JADLBT010000467.1 GCA_020847555.1 Gemmataceae bacterium | reverse complement strand
GTCCAGTGGGTCGATGGCGGCGTCGAACGCGCTCAGCGTGATGACGTCAGCCCCGTCGTCGGTCTGGATCTGGATCGCGCTAACATCGCCGTTGGCGACCGTGATGTTCGTGCCGTTGTTGTTGTTCATGACCTGGGCGGCGTTCACGCCGGTGGCGGCGTTGAACGTCAGCGTCATGTCCGCGAACGTGTACGTCCCCGCGGCCAGGGAGACGCTCAGGTGGCTCGTGTCACCAGCGGTTGCCTGGCTGATCGTCAGCAGGCCGACGGCATCGAGGCTGACGTTGTAAGCCGGCGTCACCCGATCCTCGAGTCGCTCCAGGCCCACAGGAAAGCCCAGCCGCCGGGGGGACTGGGGGCGAGCGCCCTTGCACGTCGTTTGCCGGAGAGCACGAACCGCCTTGCGGAACCAGTTGCGAAACATGGTGCGACTCCATTATCTGGCCGATCGGGACGACCAATTTCAACGCTCACCCAAACGGGCGGCGGGGCAAGTTGTTTGTGGCAGAGCCAGCAAGGTGGGCAGAACCTCGCCAGGAACAGGTTCTGCCACCCACCTTCGGGGAGAGGTGGGGTTACCTCAGGCGATACCGCGACCAGGGCCACGCAGGGCCAGGGATTACCGAAAAGAAACGCTGTTTACAGGTGTGTTAAGGCGAAGGCCATCGGGGTTGCAGCATGCAACGGACCATCATCGCGGTCGAGCGGCTGTTGCCAAGCATCAAGTTGTTGCCACACAATCTGTTACGGATGAGTCTGTTGGAGGGTTCGGTGCCGGGTCGCGCTCCACAACGGCTCAATCCTGGTCACGGGTGAGGATCGGATGATGGTGGAGCAATTCCAGTGCCGCAGGTTGTGTCCCGAACCCGCGCGCTCACCCCGGGAAACACGGGCCTGAAAAGTCGCCGGTTTTCTGCTCGCAATCGGCGCTGTGGCTTCTCTATAATAGCATAATAACCGTCATTGCTTTACCTGCCACGGTTGCCCCTGTTGCCAGGGCACGCCGAGCCTGCTGCCAGCCCGTTTCGACTCGACTACTTCCACCTGCCCGGGACACGATGCAAGCCCTGCTCGGTCCCAGGGAAGTGACCAGGTGACCGGAGTCGCCCTTCCTGTCATTTGTTCACCTTGCCGCCTTGCCATCGGAAGAGGAGTTTCTCTCACCATGATCCGCTCCCGCTACCTGTGCTGTGTCCTCTGCTCGGCGCCTGGCCTGACGCTGGCGCTGCTGCTCCTGCTCGGCGCCCCTCCGACCGTTTCCGCCCAGGATCCCAGGGGTCCGGTAAGTTTCATTAACGACGTCGCCCCGATCCTCAAGGAGAACTGCTTCGCCTGCCACGACGCCAAGAAGCGCAAGGGCAAGCTCGACATGACCACGTTCGAGACCCTCAAGAAGGGCGGCACCAAGGACGAGCCCTGGACGGCGGGCAAGCCGGAGGAGAGCGTGCTCATCGACGTCCTGACCACCAAGGGTTCGTCACGCATGCCGCCCAGGGAGGCGGGCGAGAGGCTCTCGAAGGAGAAGGTCGCGATCATCAGCCGGTGGATCAAGGAGGGGGCCAAACTCGACGCCGGCATCACCCCCAGGGCGGACCTGATGCGTGAGCTGCGCGTCCGCTGGAAGCCGCCGGCCCCGCCGACCGCCTACAAGTACCCGGCCAACGTCAACGCGCTCGCCTTCACGCCCGACTCGAAGAAGCTCGTCGTCGGCGGGTATCACGAGTTGACGGTCTGGGAGCCGAACGCGGGCAAGCTGGAGAAGCGGATCTACACCCGCGCCGAGCGCGCCTACGGCATGGTGTTCCTGCCGGACGGCAAGCTCGTCGTCGCGGGCGGCCGGCCCGGCCAGGAGGGCGACGTCCGCGTCTACGACCTGAACGGGTCCGGCAAGGACGTCGGCGGCGTGCAGATCCTCGACGGCGTCAACGACAGGAAGGTTCTGGTGGCGGCCCTGCTCGACACCGACGATTCCGTTCACGCCGTCGCCCTGAGCGCCGACGGCAAGAAGCTGGCCGCGGGCGGGTGCGACCGGACCGTGCGTGTCTGGGACATCAGCGGCGGCGCGGCGAAGGCGAAGCTGGAGCACAGTATCGAGAACCACGCCGACTGGATCTTCGGCGTGGCGTTCGCGCCGGACGGCAAGCACCTGCTGACCGCCAGCCGCGACAAGACGGCGAAGATCTGGGATCTCGCCGCCAAGGAATCGATCGCGACGTTCCCCGACCACCAGAACGGCGTCTACGGCGTGGCGCTCACGGCCGATGGCAAGATCGGCATCTCGGTGGGCGAGGACGGCAACGTCCGCTTCTGGGAGGCGACCGACAGGAACAAGAAGATCGGCAAGTCGATCCGCAGCGCGTCCCACGGCAAGCCGGTGTTCAAGGTCGCTCTCCACGGCGATCCGAAGATGCCGCTGCTCGCGACGTGCAGCGCCGACGCGACGGTGCGCCTGTGGAACCCGCTGACGGGAGCGGCGGTGAAGACGCTGTCCGGGCACAGCGACTGGCTGTACGCGGTCGCGATCAGTCCCGACGGCAAGCAGGTCGCCGCCGGCGGCCGCGACGGCGAGGTGCGCGTCTGGACCGTGCCCGAGGGCAAGCTCGTCAAGAATTTCAACGCCTCGCCGGGCTACGTCGCCCGGACAGCGGCGAAGTAACCCAGAGGCAGTAGGGTAAAAGCCCACGGGTGACGTCCCGTGGGCCAGGTCTTGGGTGACTT
>JADLBT010000466.1 GCA_020847555.1 Gemmataceae bacterium | reverse complement strand
GCCGCGGACCGGGAGCCATTTAGCCCTTCATCTCGATCTTGTACTCGTTGGCCCCTTCCTTGATGGTGTACGACAGGCCGCTGGTGTTCGGGTCGCGGTACTTGTTCGGGATCTTCGACGCCGGCTGCCTGGGAACCTTCCCGGTTCCGGGCGGGCCGGCCTGACCGGGCGGGTGGGGAGCCACATAGACGGTGTACTCGCCCGTCTCCAGCGGGTCGTCCACGGCGTAGGCCCCGGCCCCGGTGATGCTCCCTCGGCCCCCGCCCCCTTTCTTGGAGATGAAGTGGACCTCCCCGTCCGTCACCGGCTTCCCGTTCAACCACACCTGCCCGGACACCTTCCCCGTCGTCTTCCCTCCCCCGCACCCCCCACTCGTTGCCACTAAACCGGCGAACAGACACATGATGGCCGCGAGACGTGCGGGGTATCCGAAGCGCAACATGCAGCATCCCTCCCAGGTGGGACCGGGGAGGGCAGGTATTGCCCGGCCTCCCGCGGTTCGGCCGCGTTAGAAGTCGTTGTTCGTGATCTGCCCGTCGTCGCGGACGCACAGCCGCTGGAAGTTGAGGAAGTTGATCGTGTCGGGGACGAACCGCACGGCCCCGTCGGTCATGCACACATTGATCCCGCCGGTGTGGTTCGAGTTCAGGATGGTGTTCCCGCCCCACGTGAACCCGGCCCCGGCCGGGGGGCTGCTGGAGGCCAGGTTGATCGCGTACGCCACGCAGGTCAGGCCCATTCCCCACATGTCCCGGCCGCTGCCCACGGAAGTCTGGGCCGAGACAGTGAGGGGGGCGCTGCTGATGGTGGTGCCGCCCCACGGGGAGTAGTAGCCGTTGCGCATGTCCGGCCCACCGTTGCCCGTGTAACGCTGGCCGGCGGCGTTGGGGAAGATCGGGGCGGACTGCTCGGCGACGATGATGGTGTTGGACGTGCCGTCGCTACAGGCGGCGATGTTGAACTGCTCGTTCATGGCGAGCATGCCGTTGCTCGACCACCACCCGCCGTAGTTGGAGTTGTAGATGCGCCCGCCGGTCCCGTTCCGGCCGGCCGGGTCCGGCCGGGCCCCCATGATCCCCTGGTAGCTCGGGACCATGTGGTTGTTGTTGGTCCACCACGTCGCCCACCCCTGCGGCTGGAAGTCCGGCAGGTCGGTCGAGGGACACTTCCACACCGGCATCAGCAGATTCCGCAGCACGGCGCTGCCGTAGACGTTAAAGTAGCATGGGACGTTGGCGATCACGTTGTTGTCCCGGATGAGCGCCTTGTGGACGTTGTTCAGCTCGAGGTAGGGGAAAATGTGGATGCGCCAGTTGGGGGCGTTGATGCCGGGGTTTTGCCCGTACGGGAACTTCTTGAAGCTGTCGTGGTAGGCGTGCAGGGCCAGGCCGATGTTTTTCAGCTGACTCTGGCACTGGGCGCGGTTGGCGGCCTCGCGCACCTTCTGGACGGCGGGGAGTAGGAGGCCGATGAGGATGGCGATGATCGCGATCACCACCAAAAGCTCGATCAGCGTGAACCCCCTCCGCCTGAGATGATAGGATAACCACCGCATGATAAGACCCTCACGAAGGACAGGGAGGACAGAATGGGCCAGTATATTTCCAGTCAAGGAGTAGCAACTCAAGTTCTGGCGAACCGCAAGGTAGGCATCTCGGCTCGAAAGGGCCGAGGGAGGCCGGAAGCGGCGAAACAGGGACAGCGAGTTTGTGAAAATCCGGTTATCTGATCGTTAAGTGAGATCAAGAAAAAGACTACCGAGGTGGTTGGCTGGTTGTCAAGAAGAAGATGAGAAAATAGTAAGCAGAGAGGCCATCGACCGCTCTGCAAGGCCGAGTCGGGTGTCGTATCAAGGGCTGACGAATTCCTCCGGCACTGTCGCTGCAAGTACAAGGCGGTATCGGCCGTGGTGCGTCGCGAACGGCCCGGACCGGGAGTCATGGTCCAGGGTCGTTCCCAACCCCCGCAGGAGGGGTTCTGTCCGGCGATGCAGGGGTGCCATCGCCGGATGGAGCCGGCTCCCGTGGGCTTTGGAACGGCCGCCAATCCTTGAAACCCGCGGGCGTGGCGGCAAGTAGCATTATTGTCTTCTGAATCGCCCCCCATGTCCTGTTGACCCTACACACCGAGGAAACCGCATGCGACGCTATTTGCACCGAGCGCTCCTCCTCGCGGTCTGCGCCGGCCTGGCCCTCGCCGGTCGGGCCGCCGCCGACGAGCCAGCGAAAACGAACCTCGGCAAGAAGATCCCCAATGTCACCTTCCGCGACGCGGCCGGCAAGGCGACCTCCCTGTACGACCTGAAGGGCCGCAAGGCCATCGTCGTCGTCTTCCTGTCGTTCGACTGCCCCGTCTCGACCAGCTACTCGCAGCCGCTCAACGACCTGGTTAGCGACTTCGCGAAGCAGGGCGTGAGCTTCATCGGCCTGACGGCGAACCAGGACGAGACACCCGCCCAGGTCGCCAAGCTGGCCCGCGACTACAACCTCAAGTTTCCCGTCTACCGCGACGCCGGCCTGAAGGTCGCCGACGCCCTCGCGGCCCAGATCACCCCCGAGGCGTTCGTCCTGGACGGGCAGTACGTGATGCGCTATCGCGGGCGCATCGACAACAGTTACTCCGCCCGGTTGAAGAAGAATCAGCAGATCACCGCGAACGACCTGCGCCAGGTGCTCGCCGAGTTTGTCAGCGGCCGGCCAGTTACGATGCGGGCGACCGAGGCGATCGGGTGCCTGATCCCGCGGGAGGCGAAGGCGGTCGCGAAGGCCGGACCCGTAACGTACCACCGGGACGTGCTGCCGATCCTCCAGAACCACTGCCAGCAGTGCCACCGCCCCGGCGAGGTCGGGCCGTTTTCGCTGATGACCTATCGGCAGGCGGTCAACTGGGCGGCCGATATCAAGGACTTCACCCAGACGCGGCGCATGCCGCCGTGGAAGCCGACCGAGGGCGGGCCGTTCCACAACACGCGCAAGCTGACGGACAGGGAACTTGCCACCCTGGCCGCGTGGGCGGACGGTAACACCCCCGAGGGCGACCCGAAGGACGCCCCCCCGCCGCGCACCTTCCCGGAGGGCTGGCAGCTCGGCAAGCCCGATCTCGTCCTGGCCGCCAGCAACGACTACCAGCTTGGCCCGAGCGGTCGCGATGTCTTCCGGTGCTTCGTCCTGCCGACGCATCTGACCGAGGACAGGTACGTCGCCGCGATCGAGGTCCGACCGGGCAACGCCCGGGTCGTCCACCACACACTCCTGTTCATCGACACGAAGGGAGCCGGCCGGAAGCTGGAGCAGCAGGCGCGGGAGAAGCCGCCGAAGGAGCCGGACCCACACGGCCCCAGCGACCTGGACAGAGGGCCTGGGTACTCGACGTCGATGGGCGTCGGGTTCTTGCCGCAGGGGGCGCTCGGCGGCTGGGCGCCGGGCCAGATGCCACGCTATCTGCCGGAGGGCACCGGCATCTCGCTGCCGAAGGGGGCCGACGTGGTGATGCAGGTCCACTACCACCGCAGCGGCCGGCTGGAGAAGGACCGCACGTCGATCGGCATCTACTTCGCCAAGAAGGCGGTCAAGCAGCCATACCAGGGGGGCATCCTGTCCGGCGGGTTCTTCTTCGCGATCCCGCCTGGAAAGGAACGCTACCCGCTCAAGGGCACGAGCTGGGCCAGCGCCGACTTCGAGCTGCACTCGGTAATGGCGCACATGCATCTGCTCGGCAAGGAGATCAAGGTGACGCTGACCGAACCCGACGGCAAGAAGCGGACGCTGCTGAACATCGCCGACTGGGATTACAACTGGCAGGAGACGTACTTCTTCAAGGAGCCGGTACAGGTGAAGGCTGGCACGCGCCTCGACGTCGAGGCGGTCTACGACAACAGCCTCAAAAACCCGAACAACCCGTTCAACCCGCCG
Organism: Gemmataceae bacterium; assembly: GCA_020847555.1. The sequence continues at coordinate 1,508 of JADLBT010000466.1, read as the reverse complement.
CGGCGCATCACGTTCGGCGAGCAAACGACAAACGAGATGTGCTTCATCTTCCTTGGCGGTACGTCGCAGCGGCGGGGGCAGGCGCTGCCGGTGTCGATGTTCCCGACCGGCCGCTCGAAGGAGTAGTGCTTCGTTGGTGTTACCAGCCGCGCGCTGACGTGCGGCTGGTAACACCGGATGAGCGGACCGTTGCGGCCCGGGGTCGCAGAATCCGGGCCGGTGTTAACTTGCGTCGCTCGCCACGCCGGGGTACGATAACAGGCGCGTGCCGGTGCCGTTCGCGCAATCGGCACGCCCCGCTCCCACTTCGGGGCTACAATGATACTGGGGCGTCGGGCGGCCGGACCCGGCTTCGCGGCGGTGAGCTTTTCCGGGGGGTTCTCTTCGCCAGTCCGTTCGAGAGAGACCAGCCATGTGGACAATGAGCAAGCGGATCGGGACGGCGGCCGTGGCCTGCTGCGGCCTGCTCGCCGTCGTGCCCGCGGCGCAGGCGCAACGCCGCTTCATCAGCGCGCAGCAACTCTACCAGCCGTTCGTTCCGACGCAGCTGCAGCAGTCGGTGATCCGGCAGTGGGCGTTCAACACCACCCTCGCGGCCCGGGTTTACCGCCAGGTTCCGCCATACCTGTTCGGCTACAACCCGTACCCCCAGATCCTTAACACCGGGCCGGTTTTCCAGCAGCCGTCGTTCTACCCCTCCTACCCGATCGGCGGCGGCTACGCCAACCCATACGCCGGCCTGTACGGCGGCGGGTACTCGGCCCCCGTTGGTTACGGCGGCGGCTACTCCGCGGGTTACGGCGGCGGCTACTCCAACCCGTACGGCGGCTACATTGACCCGTACGGCCAGGGGGCGGTACTCAACGCTTACGGCACGCTGTCCCTCCAGCATGAGCAGGCCCGACTCATGCGCGAGCAGGTGAACCAGGCCAAACTCGAGACAGCCAAGAAGCGGGTCGATACCCTCAGTTACATCCGCGACCACACCCCGACGTTCGGCCAGGAACAGGAGCGGATCGCCCGGCAGACGCTGCAGCGCATCCAGACGACCGCCACCCCGATCGAGATCTGGGCCGGCAAGTCGCAGAACATCATCCTCAGGGATCTGACGCGGCACGCGAACCGCAAGTCGCAGGCCGGCGCGATGACCCTTGACGAAGAAACTCTCAGGCGGCTCAACGTGACCAGGAGCCACGGCAACATGGGCCTGCTGCGGAACAACGGCCAGTTCACGTGGCCGGCCGCCCTCCGCACCATCCTCCCCAAGGAGGAGCGCGACACGATCGACAAGGAGACGCAGGCCCTGGTCCGCCAGGCCGCCAACGCGCCGGCCCCGGACATCGACCGACTCCGCGACCTGAAGAGCGTGCTGGGCAAGGCTCGGACGACGCTGACCAAGAGCGTTCTGGACGTGCCGACGCGGCAGTACCTGGACGCGAACCGCTTCCTGAACGACTTCGACGCTGCCCTGATCGCCCTGGAGCGCGGCGACGCGGCCGCCTACCTCG
>JADLBT010000465.1 GCA_020847555.1 Gemmataceae bacterium | reverse complement strand
TCGTCCCGGTAGACCCGCTCGCGCCGCTCCAGCTCGCGCAGTTCTCGCGCGGCGCTCGCGTCGATGTCGGCTTCCGGGACGTGGAGGGTGCGGACCACGTCCTCGTTCAGAACGCGCACCCCGCCCGACGCGATCGCCCCCATCGCCAGTTCCTCATGACCGGGGAGCCCGAGCTTGCGCACCAGGAACACATCGAGCGGCGCGTGCAGCAACCGGGCGACCTCGTAGGCCACCGGGACGCCGCCGCGCGGCAGCGCCAGCACCAGCACGTCGGGCCGGTCCGCGTACTGCAGCAATTCTGCCGCCAGCTGGCGGCCTGCGTCACGTCGATCCTGGAACAACATGGCTCTACCCTCCTCACCGGCCGGGCACGACCGCACGGCCGGCAATCGCGCCCTCCGGTACGATCCGAACCCGACCAGCACCACCCGGCTCACGGATCAACCAGCCTGCGCCGGTGCATGGCACAGGTGGCGGGCGAACCAGTCGGCCGCGAGGCGGGCCACCTCGTCCAGCGCGCCCGGTTCCTCGAACAGGTGCGTCGCCCCCGGGACGATGATCAGTTCTTTTTCCGGCGTCCGCAGCTGCTCGAGGGCCGTGCGGTTCATCCCGATCACCGGCACGTCGCGGCCGCCGACGATGAGCAGGGTCGGCGCCTGGACGAGCGGAAGGTAGTCCCCGGCCAGGTCCGGCCGTCCGCCGCGCGAGACGATCGCGGCGACGTCGTGCGGGTGCTGGGCCGCCGCGACCAGGGCGGCCCCGGCGCCTGTGCTGGCGCCGAAGTACCCGACCGGCAGGGCGGCCGTCTCCGGCTGGGCGCGCAGCCAGGCGGTGGCGTCGGTCAGCCGCGCGGCGAGCAGCCCGATGTCGAAGCGCAGATGGGCGGTGTACAAATCGACGGCCTCCTCCTCGACGGTGAGCAGGTCGAACAGGAGAGTGCCGACGCATGCCTGTTGCAGCGCGTGGGCCACGAAACGGTTGCGCGGACTGTGCCGGCTGCTGCCGCTGCCGTGGGCGAACAGGACGACCCCACCGGCTGCCTCGGGCAAGGTGAGATCGCCGTCAAGGGTGACCTGGTCGGCCTGGAGGCGCACCGGCCGGCTGGCCGTAGAGACAGGTTTCATGAGATTCCTCCCTGGATGACGGGCCGCGAGGGGCCTTCCTCCGTGGGGTCGCCTGCGGCTCCCTTATCCCCCTGGTGTGCGGAATCGCGCGCCCGCGTGTCGCCCCGGACCCATCTCCGCAGGCCGTCCCTGCGACCGGCGTGCGGGTCAGGGCAACGGCATGTCGCACAGCGTCCGCGCCATGCTGACGTTCGCCCGTTCCTCGTCCGGGTGCTTCAGCAGCAACTTCAACGAGGGGTCGATCAAGCTATCCAGCCAGTCTCCCAGCGACACCTCGGTGGACCGACGGCGGTAGTCCTCGAAGGCGTTGAGGTAAACTTCCTCGACGAGATCCCCGATCCGGATGCCATCGCCGATGTGCGCCTCAACGTCCGGGTAGCGCTGGACCCAGCGGCCGACCCGTTTGGCGAGCCAGTCCTCGTAGCCGGCCAGACCCCGGCGGAAGGCGCGGTAGTCGCCCCGCTCGACTGCTCGCCCCACGACGCCGTCGGCCGGATCCTGAGGCATGACGATTTCGCGGTTCAGCAGCGCCTGTCGGCGAGCCTGATCCTGGGCGTCCCGGTCCGGAGCCGCGCAGTACGACGCCACCTTGCGGACCAACTTCTGCACGCAGCGCTGGTAGGCGGTGTCGAGGTATGTATCCTTGTCGGCGCTGAAAAGCGTTTGCCCCGGCACCCGGAGCCTGGCCGCGATGTTGTAGACCTGGCTGTTGGGGTGGTAGATCACGTTGAACGCCAGGTCCGCGCCGTGGAATTCCCGGACCGCCTCGCCGAGAGGCTCGAGGCTGGCCTGCATCCGCGTCAACTCGTCGGCGGGGATGCGGCACTCCCGGGTGCTGAACTCGACGCCCAGGTGATAGCGATCGTCCGCGTAGCGCATGACAGTCACCTCTCCAGGTTGGCAGGGATCGACTCGTCTGAGGGGGGAAACTGCAAAAGAGATGCCACCGGCATGCCTGGCGCCGGCCGCAACCGGCCTGAACCGGGGTGCAGTGCAACGCAACCCACGCAGAGCGGCGTGTGCATCCGGTCGCCCCTCCCGGGTTGCGCTGCGCCCCGGGCAGTGCGGTGGAGCGTCAGCCCGCTTACTCCGCTGCGCTGCGGGCGCGGCTCGGACAGCATTTACCGGACCGTGCCGGCGGGCCAGCCCTTTCCTGCTTCTGCACCGTGCCGCGGGCGAGCAGGTCGCGCACCAGCATTTTCAGCGCGAACAGGAAGTTGCCCCCGTAGCGGCGCGCCAGGCGCGCCGGCTCCTGGTAGAGGCGGTACGCCCACTCCAGTCCGACCCGCTGCAGCCAGCGCGGGGACCGCCGCACCCGCCCGGCCAGGAAGTCCAGCGTCGCGCCGATCTGCGCGCACGCCGGCACGCCCAGCGCCTCGCGGTGCTGCGCCAGCCAGAACTCTCCCTTCGGCTGTCCGAACGCGACGAATAGCAGGTCCGGCCTGGCGGCCCGGATGCGGCTGACGAGCTGCGCCTGCTCCTCCGCAGTCAGCTCCCGGTACGGCGGCGACTCGACCCCGACGATCTGCAGGCCGGGGAAGCGCTCGCGCAGCCTGCGCGCCGCCTCGACGCCGACCTCTGGCGCCCCGCCCAGCAGGTAGACCCGATACCCGTGCCGCGCTGCCCGCTCGCACAGGGCCGGGACGAGGTCGGACCCAGCAACGCGCTCCGGCAGCCGCGTCGGACGCCAGCGCGACGCCCACACAAGCGGCATCCCGTCCGCCAGGACCAGCGCCGCCTCCCGGTTGACCGCGTCGAGGCGCGGGTCGGCGTCGGTCAGCATGGCGTAATGGAGGTTGGCGGTGATGAAGTACCCCGGCCGGCCCGATCGGATCATCGCCTCGATCCGATCGAGTGTCTGCTGAAACGTGAGCGGGGCGAACGGCAGCCCCCAGACCCACACCGGGCGGACGCCGTCCTGTCCTGAGTCGGTCGCCATGAGCACTCCCCTGCTTCCGCGCACCCACCGGGGCGGGCCTCGTCCTGGCGTCGCACCCATCAGGCCGATTACTCCACGCCATGTTATCCCCGGCCGATCGGCCGCACGCAAGGGAAAACAGCCGGCTCCAGGCCCCAAGCCGCCTTTGCGCCAGCAGAGGTTCCTGGTATAACGGGGAACCAGGAATGCACCCCTTCTTCCCCTGAGCGGCACGGATGCTGACGGCTCGACCTGCCCGCGCTCGTCCCCTGCTGACAGCCTCCGCACGCGCCGCCTGCACCGCCCAGAATTGGGAGTGAGGCCATGAACGAGCTTGCCGAGACCCGGGCCGTGGAGCGCTACGAGAGCGAGCGCCGCTTCTTCGACCGTCTCGCCGCCGACGTCGTCATCGAGCCGATGAGCCGCGCGGCGCTGGAGCGGTACGCCCGCCCACCGCGTCCGCACCTGTTCAGCAAGGAGTTCATGTTCTCCCTGCTGGGCGACGCCCGCGGCAAGCGCGTCCTGGAGGTCGGCTGCGGCCAGGGCGTCGCGTCGGTCCAGCTCGCCTACTGCGGCGCCCGCGTCACCGGCATCGACCTGTCGGAGGAGTCGGTACACGTCGCCCGCCGGCGCGCCGCGGTGCAGGGGCTGCCGGCCGAGTTCCGCGTCGTCAACGTCGAGGCGGACGATCTCGGGCTCGCGTGCTACGACGTCGTCTGGTGCGATCTGATCCTGCACCACCTCGTCCACGCCCTCGACGCCGTCGCCGCCCGGCTGTTCGCGGCCCTGCGCCCGGGCGGGCTGTTCCTCGCCCGCGAGCCGATCGCCTACGCCGGCTGGCTTCAGGCTCTGCGCCGGCTCGTCCCCGTCCGCCGCGAGGCCACGCCCGACGAGCAACCGCTGCGCCGCCGAGACTTCGCGCTTCTCGAAAAGCATTTCGGCCGGCTGCACTACCGCTACTTCCGCCTGTTCGCGCGCATCGATCGGCTCACGAAGAAGATGCCGGTCCTCGCCACCGCCGCCCGGCTCGACAACCTGCTGCTCGCCCTGCCCGGGGCGAAACGCCTGGCCGGCAATGCGGTCGTGTGGGCGCGCAAGCCGTGAGCGCCTGGAGGATCGAACCTTCCCCCGGCCCCCTCTCCTGCGCGGGAAAGGGGATGGGAGGAGAGGGGAGTTGATAACCAACTGCGCCCAGGTATTTAGCACGGCATGGAGGCCCAGGATGTTCCTCGTTACCGTCACCCCCGCGGGCGACACCCACCCGGACCTCGGACGCCCCGCGCACATCGCGTCCGCCGCCCCGTTTGCGATCCGCGTTTACACGGACGGGTTCCTGTCGTCCTGTCGGGACGACGCGGACGGGTTTGAACTCGTCGAGTCGCCGCTGACCGGGTGCGGCGACTCGGGGACGGCCCGCTCCCTCACCGTCCAGTACGAGGCCGCGACCCGCACTCTGCGCCTGGCGAAAACCCTGCTGGGCGGGCGGCCGCTCTACTACCACCTCGGTCCCGGCGGCGAGTTCTACTGCTCGACGCACATTGACATGCTTGCGGCCGCCGGGGTTCGCCTGGAGGAGAACCGCGACGTTCTGCCCGAGTACTTCGTCTACCGCGTCGTGATGCCGCCGCAGACGCTGTTCCGCGGGATCCTCGACCTCCCGCCCGGGTCGCGCTTCGAGGTGGCGGTCGGGCGGGCCGGTTGCCGGGCATCGGCGGTCCTCGGCTACGACCCGCCGCCGGCGCGGTGCGACCTGCCGGCGGCGGAGGCGGCCGCCCGGACGCTGACCCTGCTGCGCGGCGGGATGGAGCCGCTCGCGGCTGCCCGCGACCGGACCGCGATCCTGCTCAGCGGCGGCATCGACTCGTCCCTGCTCCACGAGGAGGCGCGGCGGACCTTCGGGCCAATCCCGTCCTGGTCCACCGAGTACCCGTTCGACGACCCGGCCCTGAGCCGCGAGCGCACCTACGCCCTGAGCGCGGCGGCCGCGCTGGAGGCGCGGCATACCCACTTCGAGATGTCGGTGCCGCGCTACCTCCGCGGGCTGATCGAGGCGACCGCCGCCGCCGAGATCCCGGTCCACCACCTCCAATCGGTCTGCCTGCACGCGCTGTTCGCGGACGGGCTCCCGCGCGCGCGCGACGTGGTCCTCGTCGGCGTCGGGGCGGGCGGCTCCTACGGCAACTTCCGCAACTTCCTCTACTGGAAGGAGCGGCTCCACTTCCGCCTCGCCCGCCGCCAGCCGATGCGCGGCCTGGCGCGGCTGGCGTCCCGGCTGACCGGGAGGGGGCGCGGGTTCGTGGCGACCCTCGACCAGGCGGCCCGGTCCGGGGCGTTCGCCTCGACGGCCGATCCGCTGTGGGACTGGCACGCCTACGGCGACCCGGCGTGGGTGTGCGAGTTCTTCGGCGTCACCGCCCGGGAAGTGATTCGGTGGCCGCTGCGCGCCCTGGAGCGGGTCGCCGGTCGTCCCGTCGAGGACGTGTGGGCGCTGTACTCGCTGCTCGGCGACGAGGCGATCACCCAGTACGTCTGGTCGAAGATCGGGGAAGCGAACGGCAAGCGCATCTACTTCCCGTTCTACGACGACGACACGCTGCGGTTCCTCTTCTCCCTGTCGTGGCGGACGAAGCTGGCGGCGCCGGAGAATGCCCTGCGGCGCGAGATGGCGCGGCAGGCGGGGGTGCCAGCGTTCATTCGGGACCGGCCGAAGTCGGGGTTCGGGGTGGCGCGGCGGAACTGGGCGGAGCGCGGCGGCGTCTTCGAGCCGTTCGTGCCGCTCGTCGCCAAGGTGACGGGCGAGGAACCGCTGCGCCGGCTCCAGTCCGCCGACGGCAAGCGGCCGATGCTGTTCTGGAACCTGCTGAACTACGGCCTGTGGCGGCGGCTATGCATCGACCGGGAGGATCCGCGCGACCTGCTGGACGAACTCGACCTGCCCCTCGACGCGGCGGGCGGCCGGCGTCGGGAGGCGTGGCCCCGGGCGCGCGCGGTCGCTTCGTGAAGAGCCAGAACACAACTCCTGAAGCCCACGGGTGGCGTCCCGTGGGCTTTCATGCTCCCTCTTCCCGACCCCCGCCTCACGCCGTCAGGTAGGCAGGCGTGACCGTGGAGCGCGACAGCAGGAACTTCCCCGACGGCTCGGGCAACAGTTCCTCCACCAGCTCGTACTCGACCGCCGTCCCTTCTCCGAGATAGCGGCGCGTTTGTCGCTCCAGATACGCCAGATCCTCCAGTTGCCGGAACGTCGCCCCCGGCTTGATCCGGTAGCACACCTTGCCCGGCTCGGTCTGGTCGATCTGTACCTGGCCGAGGCTGACGCGCTGGGCGATGAGGGCGTAGGCGAGGAACGCTCCGGACACCAGCCGGCCGTCGGATCCGACGAGGAAGTCGGTGACGCGCCCGGTGACGGCGCGCAGCCGCGGCAGCCCACGCCCGCACCGGCAAGGCTCCTCCTCCCAGCTCGCGACGTCGCCGATCCGGTAGCGGATCAGCGGCATCGCCCGGTTCCGCAGATCCGTGATGAGGACCACGCCCGTCTCGCCGGGGGCGGCCGGGCGGCCGTTGCGCACCACCTCGACGTATAGCCCCTCCGCCATGACGTGCAGCCCGGCGTGCGCCTCGCACTCGCTCGCGATCACGCACAGTTCGCGCGACCCGTAGCGGTCGAACACCGGGCACCCGAACACCCGCTCCACCACAGCCCGATCTTCGGGCGACAGTACCTCGGCGGACGTCACGATCGAGTGCGGGCGGTACGGCCTGAGCTTGCGCGCCTCGAGAAACCGGGCGAACAGGGCCGCGGCGCAGGCGTAGGCCAGGATCACGCGCGGACGGTAGGCGTGCAGCATTTCGTGATAGCGGAGCAGCTTCTCCTCGTTCATGTGGCCGGTGTCGAGGTACAGCAGGCGGTCGAGCAGGGCGTTCCGCAATCGGCCGCGCCACCCGGTCGGCGGGACGTCGCGCGGGGCGCCCCAGAGGGCAGCCGTCTTGTGGCCGATGTCCCACCCGGCCCACCGATTGTGCCGCCACACCCCACCGACGCGCGCGCACAGCCGGTTGCGGCCGAAGTAGATCGCGACCGGCGTGCCGGTCGAGCCGCCGGTGCGGTTCTCGATCAGGTCGTCGGCCGGCCAGTCGCGGGCGATCATCGCCAGGCGGTGCGCCTGCACGTCGGTCTTTTCGAGCGGCGGCAGCGCCTGGAGATCCTCCAACCGGCGCACGTCGCTGGGGACGAGGCCGGCCCTGATGAAGCGCTCCCGATAGAACGGGCAGTTCTGGTAGGCGTGATCGAGCAGACCCCGGAGGAGTTCGAGCTGGCGGTCGCGCAGCTCCTCGGGCGACAGGTACTGAGTGCGCTCGAACTCGCGGAGGTAGCGGAGCGTCGCCAGGTCGCCCGAGCGCCACAGGGACAGCGGGTAGACGAGATGGCGGGCGAGTCGTTGGCGAAGATCCATCGGGATAGTCCTCCCAGAGAAAGAAGCTGGGCAGTTGCCGGCGGCCGGCCTGTCGGTCAGGACGGCACGACGGCCCATCGGGCGCGTGGGGGCACGGCCTGCCAGGGCGCGGGATGCGGGTTCAGGCCAGCCTCGGCGAGGGCGCGTTGTTCGACGCAGTGGCGGGCAATGATCAGGAAGGCGCCGTACCACAGCCAGGTGTAGCGGAACAGATTGTGCCCGAAGTTGCCGTTGAGCAGCAAGAGCAACAGGGCGGTGGCCAGGCACCAGCTGAGGGTGTACAGGAAGTCGCGCTCCCAGTGCGGGTGCTCGCGGTACAGGCGGGCGATGCGCCGCGTGTTCCGCCAGAACAGCAAGACGACGCAGGCGAACGGGATCGCGCCCAGCAGCCCCAGCTCGCCGATCACCTGGGCGTACAGGTTGTGCGACTCGATCGACGATCCGGTCGCCTTCTTCCAGGAGCCCGGCCCGCAGCCGGTGATCGGGTACTTGTCGAACAGCTCGACGCCGAGCCACAGACCGAGCAGCCGCTGCTGGCCGGACACCTTGGCGTTGAGCGGGCCGGCGTCCGGATTGATGATCGTCTCGAACCGATTCTGCAGCGAGGGCGGCAGGAGCGACCACAGGAACGGCGCCGACAGCACCACCGCCAGGGCGAACGCCCACCGGAAGCGGCTGCGCCAGATCGTGATCCCGACCCAGAAGATAAGCGTCACCAGCCCGGCTCGCGACCCGGTCAGGGCGACGCACCCGACCGTCAGGGCGACGTGGCAGACGAGAAAGGTGCGCCACGCCTGGGATCGGCCCGCGACCCAGGCGGCCGGGAGCAAGGCCAGCGCGTACAGGAGGCTGGCGCTGAACGAGTTCGGGTCGTTGTGTGAGATGTCCACGCCGACGAGACGCGGGATTGCCATGCGGTACACGAACCGACCGCACCGAAATTCGTACAGCGAGTGGAGGGCGTAGAGGGCCATGATCGCGAAGAACGCCTGGACGATCAGCCGCAAATCTTCCTCTTCGTGGATCGAGCTTGTCAGCAGGATGTAGAAGTAGACCAGGGCGAAGTAGTTATAGATGTGATCGAACGCGGTCGAGGACCACGGGCTGACCCCCCAGCAGAAGAGGATGGCCCCGGCGAGAGAGAAGAAGGCCAGGTGCAGCCGATTCGGCAGCCAGCGCCGCGACGGCGAGATGACCCACGCGGCGCCGATGGTCAGCGCGTATAGCAACTCGATGCGGAACGTGCCCAGGAACGGCCAGATCTCGAACGGCCGGTGGATGAACAGGTACATGTAGCCGATCAGCAGCCAGCGCATGACACACCTGCATTAAAAGAGCTGCGCGCCCGGCGGCGGCGAGCCGAACACGAGCGCGCGGTAAAAGTCCTCGAACCGCCGCACCATCGCTGCGCGGCTGTAGTGCATCTCCGCGCGGCGGCGGGCCGCGTGGCCGAGTTGCACCCGCAGGGCCGCGTCTCCGACGACGCGCCGCAGCGCCGCCGCGATGTCCGTTTCGGCGGGGGGCACCAGCAGCCCGGTGGCGCCGGCGCGGAGGATCTGGTCGGCGGCCCCGACCCGGGTCGCGACGATCGCGCGGCCGGCGGCCATGTACTCCAGCAGCGCGTTCGACATTCCCTCCGAGCGCGAGCAGAGGACCGCCACGTCGAGGCCCGCCAGGAACCCCGGCACGTCCTCCACCACCCCCGGCAGCCGCAGCCGGTCGCCGAGCCCCACCTCGGCCGCAAGGCGCTCCAGCGCGGCCCGCTCCGGACCGTCGCCAGCGACCGCGAACGTCGCGTCCTGCCCCGCCGCGACCACCGCGGCAGCCGCCCGGAGGAACAGATCCACGCCCTTCACCGGGCGCAGGTTCGCCACCACGCCGACGCGGATTGGCCCCGGCCGCTCTTTCAGCGGCGGAATCGCGGCGAAGCGCTCCAGATCGACGCCGTTCTCCAGCACCACGACCGACTCCGGCGAGGCTGCCTCGTCCCGGATGACGGCCTGGCGGCATGCCTCGCAGTTGGCGATCGTCGCGTCGGCGAGGCGGTTGTACAGCCGGCCGAGGCGGCGGTGCCACGGCGTCAGCCAGTACCCGAGATTGTTGCGGGTGCGCACGACGAACCGCACCCCGGCCAGGCGCGCCACCAGCGCGCCCAGGTAGGTGCTCTCGGCGAAATAGACCTGCAGCACGTCGGTCCGCTCGCGGCGCAGGAACTGGGCCAGGCGCCGCGCCCGGGCCAGGGTGGACGGCCGGCACAGCGACCCGGCACCCAGGTGCAGGACCGGGCAGCCGTCCGCCTCCAGGGCGTGCGAGAACGCGGACGCGCCGCGCAGCACGCACAGGGACGGCCGAACCCGCGTCCGATCCAGGTGACGGATCAGCGCGACGAGTTGCCCCTCCGTTCCGCCTGTGTACAGGGTGTCGATCATGAAGCAGACGCGCACCGCCCGCTCCGCACCCCGCCTCGGCGGCGCGGGCTTTCGGAAGGCCGTGGCGAGGCGGAGGCCGTTGGCCGGCGCCGCGGCGCGGTCCGGGGAGCAGGTCTGCACTGCGGTCATGACGCTGTCCTCATGCCGGCCATCGGCTCCAGGGTGAGGCGGCCGCAAGTGCCGGGCGACAAGCGCTCGAAGAGCCGGCGATACGCCCGCGCCTGGGCCGCGAAGGTGAAGTCGCGCAGCACCCGGACGCGGCCGCGCTCGCCCATCGTGCGGCGCAGGG
>JADLBT010000464.1 GCA_020847555.1 Gemmataceae bacterium | reverse complement strand
TCGGCATGTTCTCGCCTCTGCGGGCCGCGACGGCACGGTGCGTCTCTGGCGTGCCGCCCTCGAACCGTTCCCTGCTGTCCGGCCCCACGCTCAGGAGTGAGGCTCCGAGCCGTCACGGGCGCTCCGGGCTGGTAGGACGGCCCATTATCCCCAGGCAGGCGATGGACTCCGCGGCCACGCTCCCTATCCTGCACCGCAGAGGGGATGAGCGGTTTCCGCATGGCGCGGTGCCGCGCCCCATTCTGACGAACACCTCGAGGGAGGAGTGCCGATGATCCGACTCACAACCTTCGCTCTGGCTGTCCTTACCCCTGCCGCGTGGCTGCTCGCCAGCGGCAGCGCCCCCACGGCAGCGCAGCAGAATAAGGCGACCACCGCTCAGCCCGAGAAGATGCAGGCTCCGACCAGGGCCATCTGCGTGATGGTGCCGCTTTCGGGCAGCAAGGTGCAGGGCGTCGTGTACTTCACCCAGAAGGGCAACGCGATGGAGGTCAGCGGCAAGATCAGTGGGCTGACCCCCGGGCTGCACGGGTTCCACGTCCACGAATTCGGCGACCTGACCGACGAGAAGGGCATGTCCACCGGCGGCCACTTCGACCCCGAAGGGGCGCCGCACGGCGGGCCGAAGGCGGAGAAGCGCCACGTCGGCGACCTGGGCAACATCCTGGCCGACAAGAACGGCGTCGCGACGATCAAGATGACGGACAAGCTGCTCAGCCTGCACGGCCCCCACTCGATCATCGGCCGGGGCCTGATCGTCCACGCCAAGGCGGACGACCTGAAGAGCCAGCCGTCCGGCGACGCGGGCGGGCGCGTGGGCGGCGGCGTCATCGGCATCGCGAAGGGCGCGGCTGCCAAGAAGCCGCATTGATCGTCCGCCGGGCAACTCCCTGCCGCACAAATACACGAGCCCGCGGGCTCGTGTATTTGTGTGCCGGTCCCCGCGGCTCACGTCAGGATTGCGTCGATCACCTCGCCCGCGTTCTCCGTCAGCCGCTCATTGCGGCCGTTGTGACGGAACGTCAGCCGCCGGTGGCTCAGCCCCAGCAGGTGCAGGATGGTGGCGTGCAGGTCGTGGACGTGCGTCCGGTCCGCGACGGCGCGCAACCCGACCGGGTCGGTCGCGCCATAGGCCATCCCACCGCGCACCCCGGCGCCGGCGAGCCACATCGTGAACCCGTGCGGATTGTGGTCGCGGCCGGTCGTCCCCTCGGTCATCGGCGTGCGCCCGAACTCGCCGCCCCAGATCACCAGCGTCTCGTCGAGCAGCCCACGCGCCTTCAGGTCCGCCAGCAGTCCGGCAATCGGCCGGTCGCTCTGAAGGCACAGCCGCGTGTGATTGCCGGCGATGTCCGAGTGAGCGTCCCACCCGCCGGTGTCGCCGCAGTAGACCTGGACGAAGCGCACGCCGCGCTCGACGAGACGGCGCGCCAGCAGGCAGCGACTTCCGAACTCCGCCGTCTGCGGCCGGTCCAGGCCGTAGAGCCGCCGGGTCGCGACGGTTTCGCGCGTCACGTCCACCGCCTCCGGCGCGTGCGTCTGCATGCGAAACGCGAGTTCGTACGCGGCGATGCGGGCGGACAGTTCCGAATCGCCCTCGCGGCCGGCGAGGTGCTCGCGGTTGAGCCGGTTGACCAGGTCGATGGTGCGCCGCTGCTGAGCGAGGCCGGTTCCCGCCGGGGGACTCAGGTGCGAGACGGGCGACCGACCGCCGCGCAGCAGCGTGCCCTGGTACGCGGCCGGCAGAAACCCGTTGCCCCACGCCGGCGCCCCGCCCTTGACCCAGCCGCCCGGGTCGGGCAGGACGACGAACGCGGGCATGTTCTGGTTCGCGGTCCCCAGACCGTAGGACACCCACGCTCCCAGGCTCGGCCGGCCCATGAGGATCGAGCCGGTGTTCATCAGGTAGACCGACTCGGGGTGCGTGACGCTGTCGCCGTAACAGCCGCGCAGCACGCACAGGTCGTCGGCGCAGCGGGCGAGGTTCGGGAACAGGTCGGAGATCTCCAGTCCGGAGTTGCCGCGCTTGCGGAAGGCGCAGAAGGGGGCGAGGAGACGGTTGCGCGCGACGTTGCGGCGCGTCGCGACCGGGCCAAACGAGTCGGGCAGCGGCTGGCCGTGCAGGTGGTGCAGGGCGGGCTTGGGGTCGAACGTCTCCAGGTGGCTCGGGCCGCCCGACATGAACAGAAAGATGACCTGCTTCGCCCGCGCGCGGTGGTGCGGGTGCCGCGGAGCAAGGGGGTTGAGGGTGCGATCGGCCGGCGCGTCGGCGGCGAGGAGTCCCTCGTCGGCGAGCAGCGCGGCGAGGGCGAGCATCCCGAACCCGCCGCCCGCGCGGGCCAGGAACTGGCGCCGGTCGAGCGGGATCGTTTCGGGGCCGCTGGGGCCGTGGCAACGGTTCATGGGTGGGTCCATCTCAAGTGATCAGGCGGAAACCTCGTTGGTCCTGTTGGCGGGCGCCTCGCCTCCCAGGTGTTCCGCCCCAATCTGCTGGTACAGTTCCCGAAGTGCGGCCGCTGCCTGCTCCGCCAACCGATACCATTCCGGGTTGGCCACACACGCGGGATGGTCAACGAGGTGCCGTTCCAGCATCTCGGCGAACATTGCGGTCCGGTCGAGCAGTTCGTGGCAGCCGGGGGAACCGGGCCGGTAGGCGTCTGCCCAACCCGCGCCAGACGCGGTCGCCAGTTCGCTCGCCTGACATAGGCGAGCGCGCTCCACGTCAGCTGGGCTCAGGTTGCGAGAACCCATCGCTCACTCCTCCAGTCCGGCCTGCTCCAGGATGCTCCGGTAGGTTCCCCTGGGGACGTCAGCAGAAGGTTTGCCCGGGACGGTGACCTTACCAGGTTTGGTCGGGTGTTTGAACTGACGGTGGCTGCCTTTCTGGGCAACCTGTACCCAGCCGTCCTGCTCCAATAACCGGATCACGTCGCGGACCTTCATGCTCCGCTCCCGCTCGGCCGGTCGTGTCGTTGCTCCCGCCTGCCCTTCACCGCGAAGTTCGGTTAATCCAGGTACACAAACTCATTCACATTGAACAGCGCCCGGCACAGCTCGGTCAACGGCGAGGACGCCAGGAATTCGCGCGCCAGCCCCATCTCGGCGTCGATAGGGCGACGGCCCAGCGTCAGCCGGTACGCCAGGGTCACGCGCTCCTCGTCGGTGCCTGCCTCGCGCTGCAGCCGCGCCGCCAGCGCCTTCGCTGCGTCCTGCACCTCGCGGGCGTTGAGCAGTGTGAGAGCTTGCATGGCGGTCGTGCTGCGCTCGCGCTTCGGGCAGCTCAGGTTGCTGTCGGGCAGGTCGAACGCCTCCAGAAACGCGAATCGCAGGTTGCGCCGCGCGAAGACGTAGATGCTCCGACGCCGGTGGTCGGCGGGGTTTTCGCTCACCTGCCAGCCCTTGACCGTGCCGAGGTCCGCCGGCAGCGGCGGGAACACACCCGGCCCGCCGGCCTGCCGGTTCAGCTGCCCGCTCACCGCCAACAGCGCGTCGCGGATGGCCTCGCCCTCCAGGCGCAGCCGGTTCATCCGCCCGAGGAGGTGGTTGTCCGGATCCCTCCGCATTGTCTCCGCGGGTGCCTGCGTGGACTGGCGGTAGGTGTTCGACAGGAGCATCAGCCGGTGCATCGCCTTGAGGCTCCAGCCGCGCTGGCGGAACTCGACCGCCAACCAGTCGAGCAGCTTCGGGTGCGTTGGCGGCTGGCCGCGCATGCCAAAGTCGCTCGCGGTCGGCACGATGCCGCGGCCGAAGTGGTGCTGCCAGAGGCGGTTGACCATGACGCGCGCCGTCAGCGGGTGGTCCGGCTGCGTCAGCCACGCGGCCAGGGCGGCGCGCCGTCCAGTGCTCGCCGAACGCGGCTTCACCTCGGCGAGCGTCTCGCGATGTCCGGGCAGGAGGATGATCGGATAGCCCGGCCCGACCGCGCCGTCGGGGTGCCTCAGCTCGCCCCGGCGCAGCACGAACGTGGTCGGGACGGCACTGCCCTCCTGAAGCCCCGGCGCGCTGGGGAGCGGCGCGGGTTTGCAGTGGTCGAACGTCTTCAGACGTTGTTGCAGTTTCCGGTGTTCCGCCCGGTCCGCCGCGCTCAGACTCGCAAGAACCTGCTGCGGCGTGATGTTGAGGAAGCGCACGGTCTGGCCCACGAGTTCCTTCTGCTGCGGCGTGCGCTGCTCCGCGCGGGTGCGGTGCGCCTGGCGGGCCTCCTCCGAAAGACGAGCAAGCCTGGCCTCGTACAGCTTCTTGCGATACGGCGCCTCCAGCCGGACGATGGCGTCGGTGGTCGGCTGGATGCGGGCCGTGTACTCCTGGCGCGCGCGGTCGTGAGCGGCCTTCTGTTCGGGCGGGGCGACCGGCAGATCCGGGCGGAAGACGGCCGGGGCGAAGAAGGCCTGCAGCCGGTAGAAGTCCCGCTGCGGGATCGGCTCGAACTTGTGGTCGTGACAGCGGGCGCAGCCGACCGTCAGACCGAGGAACACCAGTCCGGTGGTGTCGGTCATGTCGTCGAGCGTGTTCTGCCGGCGCTGGGCCTGGTTGGCGGCGTCGGTCATGTCCGGGCCGAGCAGGTTGAACCCGGTCGCGATCAGGGCGTCCGGGTCGTTCGGGTACAGTTCGTCGCCGGCCAGCTGCTCGCGCACGAGGCGGTCATAAGGTTTGTCGGTGTTGAAGGCGCGGATGACGTAGTCGCGGTAGCGCCAGGCGCCCGGGCGGATCTCGTCGTGCTCGAACCCGTTGCTCTCGGCGAAGCGCGCCAGGTCGAGCCAGTGGCGGCCCCAGCGCTCGCCGTAGTGCGGGCTCGCCAGCAGCCGATCGACCACCTTCGCGTAGGCGTCGGGGGAGCGGTCGCCGACGAACGCATCGATCTCGGCGAGGCTCGGCGGCAAGCCGGTCAGGTCGAACGCGACGCGCCGCAGGAGCTGCGCGCGGGTCGCGGGCGGCGCGGGAGACAGCCCCGCCGCCTCCAGACGCGCGAGGACGAAGGCGTCGATGGGGTTGCGCACCCACGCCGCGTTGCGCACCGCGGGCACGGTGGGGCGAACGGGCGCCTTCCAGGCCCAGTGGTCGCGTTTCTCGGGCGGGATGCGGTAATCGTCGGCGGCGCGGCCGGCTGCCACGAGGAGGACCGTGCCGCAGAGGGTAAGCGCGTAAGTCCTCATGGCGCGATTAGCTCCTGGAGCCATTGCCGTTCAGCAGGGCCGGGGCCGAGGCGCGGGCGTGGTCCTGCCCCTGGTACGCCCCGAAATCGTTGAACCAGAATCGTTTCGCCAGCCAGTACAGCCAGCTCTTCTCCGGGATTTCGTGGCCCGGGTTGTACTGCGACGTGCGCATCGGCATCGCCTGCAACTCCGCCAGCGCCGTGCCGCGGGCGGTCGCGTCGCGTGCCCCGTGCCGCTGCACCAGCTCGGTCAGCAGGTCCGGTCGCTCCAGCACGATGCAGCCGCGCGTCGTCGTGCAGGCCAGCTCGCGGTAGTCCTGCAGGAAGCGGGACCGCCGGAACTTTTCCCGGAGCGACCGGCCGTCGCCCCGGTCCGGGTGGATCGACTCGCGCGTGAACTGGATGATCGGACACGGCTCGATGTCGCCCCACGGGTTGATGTGGTGGCTGATGCCAGTCGCGGACGGGCACAGTGCCCGCCCCTCACCGTCGTAGTAGGCGTCGATGATCAGGATCGGCTTCCGCGCCCGCATCTCGACGACGAACTGGCGCGCCCGCAGCTGCTGCTCGGGCGTCAGGCATAGCTCCGGGTTCGCGTCCGGACCCATCGGCCGGTAGATGTGGAACCAGGTGTACATCACCCCCATTTCGATCAGCCGATCGACCCACTGCTCGGTGAGCAGGTCGTCGATGTTGGTCCGGCACAGGCTGGTGCAGACGCCGGTGAAGAGCCGATGTTTGATCGCGCTGCGAATGCCCTCCATCGTCTTGCCGAAGACGTTGCGCCGGCCACGCCGCTCGTCGCTGATGATTTCCGTCCCCTCGACGCTGAAGAGCGGGGTGACGTTGCCGAGCTGGCGCATGCGGCGTGCCCGGGCGTCGGTGACGAAGTGGCCGTTGGTGAAGATCTGGAAGTAGCAGTCCGGGTGCGCGGCGAGCATGTCGAGCAGGTGCGGGTGCATGAACGGCTCGCCGCCAACGATGCCGAAGAAGACGTTCCCCATCGCCTTCGCCTCGCGCACCATCCGGTTGAAGGCGTCGGGCGGGATCGTTTCCTGTTTGGCGGCCACGTCCACCCAGCACCCCTGGCAGCGCAGGTTGCAGCTGTTGATGACGGAGACGTACAGGAACGGCGGGAACACCTCCCCGCGGCGCAGCCGGTGTTTGTGCCGCTCGACCGACAGCATACCCTTGAAGCCCATGTTCCACAGCAGTTTCCAGAGGAGCCGCTTGTCGGTCTCGAAGAGGATGCGCTTCGCCAGCCGCAGGAGCATCGGAGGGTTCTCGTGGTCGCGATGGGTGGATGCCGGGCGCTGGTATTACTTTATCACTCGGGGTCGGGAAAGCGACGGAAAACCCCGCCCGGGTCGGCCGTCTTGGCCGCCCCCGCCCGGTGCGCTACAATTCCCACAGGGGTTACCCCAACTGCCTCCCGTACCGGACACCGTGGACCTGCTATGCCGCGCGACTACTACGAAGTCCTGGGGGTGAAGCGCGACGCCTCGAACGACGAGATCAAGAAGGCGTATCGCCAGCTCGCCCGCAAGTACCACCCGGACCGCAACCCCGGCGACAAGCAGGCGGAAGCGAGCTTCAAGGAAGTGCAGACCGCCTACGACGTGCTGAGCGACCCCGGCAAACGCGCCCAGTACGACCGCTTCGGGTTCGCCGGCGCCGAGGCGGGGATACCCGGCGGGGGAGAGGGCTTCCCGGGCGGGTTCCACTTCAACTTCGGCGGCGGGCCGGGCGGCGCCGAGGCGATCGATCCGGACCGGATGGCCGACCTGCTGCGGCAGTTCGGCGTGTATCTGGGGGGGTTCGGCGTGGGCGGGGCGGGCGCGCGGCGGGCCGGCGGGCGACGGCGCCGGCCTGCGTCTGCGGAGCCTGCCACCGCCGAGGTGACGGTGCCGTTCGACACCGCGGCCCTGGGCGGCACGGTCAACCTGCGGGTCGATGGCCGACAGCTCGACGTGAAGATCCCGGCCGGGATCGACGAGGGCCAGACGATGCGCCTTGGCGGCCAGGCTCCCGGCGGCGGCGACCTGTTGCTGAAGGTCCACATCCGCGCGCACCCGTACTTCCGCCGCGAGGGCAACGACCTTGTCCTGGAAGTCCCGCTGTCGCTGTCCGAGGCCGTGCTGGGGACGAAGGTGGACGTACCGACCCTTGACGGGACACGGCTGACGGTGAAGGTGCCGCCGGGGACGTCGAGCGGGGGGCGGCTGCGGTTGCGCGGCAAGGGCGTCAAGGGGGGCGACCAGTACATCGAGATCAAGGTGATCGTTCCGGCCGCGAAGGGCGACCGCAGCCGCGAGCTGATCGAGGAGTTCGCCCGCCTCAACCCGCAGGAGCCGCGCGCGGACCTTCCCTGGAGCTGAGGTAACCGCGCAAGGCGCGGACCACGCAGGGATCTAAACACGGTCCGGTTAAGTCTGTCCGAGCCGCGCACGCAGCGGCGTAAGCGGCTCGGACAGGACGAGCTGGATCATGAACAAGATCATGAGCCCCGAGCGATCGTACACCTTCCGGCCGCACGAACACCTGCGCCGCCCGGACGACTTCCGCCGGACGTTCGAGCGGCGGCGCTCGGCGAGCGACGGCTGGATCATCGTGTACGCATGCGAAAACGACCTGCCGCACGCACGCCTCGGCCTGTCGGTGTCGCGCAAGTGGGGGCAGGCGACGCACCGCAACCGGCTGCGCCGGTTGTACCGCGAGGCGTTTCGGCTGACGAAGCACGAGCTGCCGGGAGGGCTGGACCTGATCGTCATCCCGCGTACCGCCGAGGCGCCGCCGCTGGCCGAGCTGTGTCGGTCGCTGCCGCGACTGGTCGGTCAGCTGGCTCGCAAGCTCGCCCGGGAGGTGCGGCCGAAATGATCCTTCGCCTGTACCGGGGGACGGGCGCCGTGTTCGCTTCCCTGCTCATCTTCCCGATCCGCGTTTACCAGTTCTGCATCAGTCCGCTGCTGCCGAGAGCCTGTCGCTTTCACCCCAGCTGCAGCGAATACTTCATCCGCGCGGTGCGCAAGCACGGCCCGCTTCGCGGCGCCGGCAAGGGGCTGTGGCGCATCTGTCGCTGCAACCCCTGGGGCCGCAGCGGGTACGACCCGCCGTGAGTCGCATCGCCAAAGGTAGTTGATGTATCAACCAGCCGCTTTGCACCAGGGTTCACCCTCGGGGTAACGTCATGAAAGTTCTCCTCCTGATCGGGGCGATGGCTTCATTGCTGGGACTTATCGACGATGCGCGAGCGCAAGCGAAAGCGCCGCGCCTTGCGGGCGCGACGACGGGGCCGATTGGTCCCGACTCGCCCGGCTGCCGTTGGGGCGCCGTCTGCATCGATCCGGTACGCGGCGAGACGATCTGGTTTGGCGGGACCGGCGGCGTCTCTCGAATCGGCGGCCTGCGCACCTGGGTTTTCGCGAATGGTCACTGGCAGGAACTGACGTTTGGCACCGAAGCGGAGAAAACGCGGCACAAGCAGGCCATCGACCTCGCGGAGCGCGCACGCGATTTCTATGCCCGGGTCGCCAATCGCTACTATCAACCTGATTCCAGGATAGCCCAGGCCGAGGGTAAGAACCTGATCAGCGAGGCGACGGAGCTGCGCCGCCTGCTTGGTCTCCTGGCGAAGGAACCCCTTGCCGATGGAACGCCGTGGCTGCCCGGCGACGTGGCCAGGAACTACGAGGAGATTCAGGCGCAACTGTCGTCCGGCGAACTCACGAGAAAGCAGGTCGCGGCTGCGCGCCGGGCCTGGCTGGGCATCGTCCGGTTGGCGGAGGCCATCGACGCGCAGCCGTCGCTACGCTGTAATTCGGCCGTGGCGTATGAGCCTCAGACGAAGCAGGTGGTGTTGTTTGGCGGCGAGGGCGTGCATGGCGCTTATGCCGACACGTGGCTTTTCGACACGTCGAAGCGAACCTGGCGACGAACAACGCCGCCTCTGGCACCGTCGCCGCGCATGGGACATGGCATGATCGGGCATGGCGGCAAGGTCTATCTTGTCGGCGGCCAGGAACCGCGTGGCTCCATGTCGTATGGTGCGGCCTTGTGGCAGCGGTTGCCCATGGACGTTTGGGAATTCGACGTCAAGACCGAGCGTTGGCGCCGCATCCAGGCGGAGAGTAAAAAACCGACACCGAACCTGGCACAGCCGGCGGTCGTCGTCGCACTGGCCGACGGAGGTAAGAAGCTGACGTGGGCAGCGCCCGTCATGTCTTATGGCAAGAAGATCAATGTTCTCACGGGGGAATGTTCGCTCGTGAATCCCGCGGACGCCGGCACGAAAGAGGCCGCCGTTTCTCCGAACGTCAGCCACGTTCGCGGCGAAGGATTCGATCCCGCGTGGTACGAAAACGTGCCCGAACCCGACACGGCCGCGGTCGCCGCGAAGCTCAAGAACCTCCCCGAGAATCAATGGATCGACATGAAGCCGCCAAGGTTGCATGTGCAGCGCGATTGGGGGACCGTCGTGTTCGATCCCGAGCGCGACCAGTTTCTCCACTGGGGCGGTGGACATAGTTCTCATTGCGGCACCGAGGTGGCCCACTACAGCATCGCGCTCAACCGCTGGTACATCTTGCAGTCGCCCGAAATGCCCTTTGAGTATTGTTACTCGAACGACGGCGCGCCGGTGCCGTCGATGACTGGATATCCCTGGTCGCCGCACTCGTACCTCTCCTACGCGCTCGATCCGCGAACGAAGATGATGATCTGGACCGGGACGCACGCCGCGTATCGCATGACGAATCCCGGCGGAACATTTCGCTACGATCGTGCCCGCTATCGCTGGAGTTGGCCCGAGATGAAGGTGAAGGGGGGCATCCTCGATCCCGAGCGCCATCGTACGTGCATGGTCCCGACACCGCAGGGTATCGTCGTCTGGGCAGGCAGGACCGTGAACTCCGCCGGCGGAAAGTCGGGGCTGTGGCGAGCCGATCTTGAGAACAACGTCTACGAGCCGATCGTCGCCACGG
>JADLBT010000463.1 GCA_020847555.1 Gemmataceae bacterium | reverse complement strand
GGGTGCTCAACGGCTCGCAGCGCCCGACCGTCTTCGGTCCCGGGACGCTGGTCGGCCCCGCCCGGCCGGTGCCGATGTTCCGCCACACCGACTTCTGGGCTCAGGGCGTCAGCTTCGGCGTGGAGATCAAGTATTGAGAAAGGGTTCAAGGGGTCAGCAGGGAAAGCCCACGGGACGTGACCCGTGGGCTTTCCCTGCTGACCCCTGACTGCTCACAGCAGTTCCGCGACCACCGTATCGGCCACGCACTTGCCGCGCCGGGTCAGGCGGACGGAGGCGCCGTCGTCGCGGAGCAGGCCGAACTCGACGTGGCGACGCAGCGAAGCGCCGACCAGGGCATCCAGGTCGTAGCCCGTCTGGCGAGCGAACGACTCGCGAAGGATGCCCGCCGCCCGGCGGAGCTGTACCCCGGCGGTTTCGTGGGCGCGTTCCTCCGGCGGCAGGCACTCGCTCTGGAACGCGGTCGGCTCCCCGGCCAGCGCGCGGCGGATGTAGCCGGGCAGACTGCGCGTGTTCAGCTCGCGCCGGCCCTCGACGTAGCGCGCCGCCCCCATGCCGAAACCGAAGTACGCCTCGTTGGCCCAGTAGACCTCGTTGTGCCGGCAGCGCCACCCGGGGCGGGCGAAGTTGGAAATCTCGTACTGCTCGAACCCGGCCCCTTCCAGCACGTCCATGGCCCGTTCGTACAGCGCCAGCTCCGCCTCCTCCGGCAGCGCCTGGACCTCCCCGCCGCGGCGCTGCTTCCACAGGCGCGTCCCCTTCTCGTAGGTCAGCCCGTAGGTGGAGACGTGCGTCGGGGCCAGCGCGAGCGTCCGGCGCAGGTCCGCCTCCCACCGCTCCGGTGTCTGCCCGGGCACGCCGAAGATCAGGTCCAGAGAGACGTTCTCGATCCGCCGCCGCACGCGCTCGACGGCCGCCGGCACCTGCCCGGCGTCGTGCCGGCGCTCCAGGATGCGGAGCACGTCCGGCGCGAACGACTGGGCGCCGAGGCTGATGCGATTGACCCCGTGGTCCGCGAGGACTGCGATCCGGTCGGCGTCGAGGTCGTCGGGGTTCGCCTCGATGGAGAACTCGCGGCCCGGCAGGAGCGGGAGCCAGCGGCGCAGGTTGGTGAGTAGCCGTTCGAGCTGGCGCGGATTGAGGTGTGTCGGGGTGCCGCCGCCGAGGAAGAGTGTTTGCACGGGCTGCGGTTGGCCGAGGGTCGCCAGCTCGGCAGCGAGGGCCGCGAGGTACTCGCCGATGCGATCGTCCTGCCCGGTGGCAACCGCGAAGTCGCAGTAGCCGCAGTGGTGGGCACAGAAGGGGAGGTGAACGTATGCGGCCCGCGGCCAGATCCACGCGGGGCGCTGCTCGGCGGCTTCGGTCATCCCGTCAGTATAACGCAGGCAAGGGGGTCGGCGGTCAGGGGGCTTGACTCCGCCCCCTGCCCCTCACTCTTCCTCCTTGAGGTGATATTTGCGGATCAGGCGGTACAGGGCGCGCCGGCTGATGCCGAGCGTCCGGGCGGCGTGGACCTTGTTCCCCTTCTCCAGCCGGAGCACTTCCAGCACATGGCGCCGCTCCACCTCCCGCAGGTGCTGGGCGTCGCCGGTCGGCGGGGGGATGGGCGGCGCCACCTCGACGATGTTCTCCGGCAAGTCGTCCGGGGTGATCAGGTTGTCCTCCGCGAGGATCTGCGCCCGCTCCAGGACGTTCGCCAGTTCGCGCACGTTGCCCGGCCAGTCGTAGCGCCGCAGCGCCTCCATCGCCTCCGGCTGGACCTGGAACGGGTGCGGGCCGACGCGGCGCGTCTGCAGGAAGTGCTCCACCAACTCCGGGATGTCGTCCGGCCGCTCGCGCAGCAGCGGCAGCCGGATCGACACCACGTTCAGGCGGTAATACAGATCCTCGCGGAACCGGCCGGCCTTCTGTTCCTCCTCCAGATTCTTGTTCGTCGCCGCCACCACGCGCACGTCGGCGTGCATTTCCTGCGTGCTCCCGACCCGCCGGTAGTGGCCGTTCTCCAGCACGCGCAGCAGCTTGGCCTGCAACCCCGGGGCCATCTCGGCGATCTCGTCGATGAAGAGCGTTCCGCCCTCGGCCACCTCGATCAGTCCCTGCTTGGTCGCGACCGCGCCGGTGAAGGAACCCTTCTCGTGGCCGAACAACTCGCTCTCCAGCAGCGTCTCTTGCAGCGCCGCGCAGTTGATCGTGACCAGCGGCCGGTCGCGGCGCGCGCTGTTGTAGTGGATGGCGCGGGCCACCAGTTCCTTGCCGGTTCCGCTCGCCCCACGGACCAGCACGGTCGCCTCGCTGGACGCCACCTTCTCGATCATCTGCACCACCCGGCGCATCGGCGGGCTCGACCCGACCAGCCGGTAGCGGTCCGACTCGTACCGCACCTGCTCCCGGTGCTGCCATTCGCGCCGGCGCAGCTGGGCCTTCTCGAACGCCTTCTGGATCTGGATCTCCAGTTCCGGCAGGTGGAACGGCTTGGTCAGGTAATTGTACGCGCCGCGCTTCATCGCCTGGATGGCCGTCTCGATGCTGCCGTGGGCCGTCAGCATGAGCGCTTCCATCTCCGGCTGGCGCTCCTTGAGGCGCGTCAGCACCTCGATTCCGGTCGTGTCCGGCAGGTGCAGGTCCAGCAGCGCGACGTCTATCTTGCCGGAGTCGGCCTTGATCATCGCCTCCGCCCCGCTCCCGGCGGTGATTACAGCCAGCCCCTGGCGCTCGAACCGGCGCGCCAGCGTTTGGCGGAGCAGTTCGTCGTCATCGACGATGAGGAGGCGGAGGGGGGGGCGTTCGGGGGGTGGCATGGGGGTGCTCATCAGTTCGTCGGCTCCGTCAGGGAGGAGGGGGTCGGGCGCCCCGCCACGCCCAACGGCTATCCTCTCACGGGCACAGGTTTGCTGCAACATCTCTCCTTCACGGTTCGGTTAGAGACCGTTTCCAAACACCGCAGGAGGTGGGCTCCGGCCCCCGATCTACCTTGAAAAATCGGGGACTGGAGCCCCCTCCTGCGGCGTTTGGAAACTGCTTCTTGGCGCTGTCGGAGCCGCGCACGCAGCGCCGCGGCGTAAGCGGAGGTGAGTCCCGCTTACGCCGCGGCTCGGCTCGGCTCGGATTAACTGGCGGCCGTGGACGGTGGCGGACTCAGAAGATGGACAGGTGGACCACCAGATAGCCAATCAACCCGAGCGTGAAGATCGTCAGCAGAATGCCGACGATCAACCCGCTGGCCGTGCGCTCGTCGGTTTCAGGCGCGTCCCACCTTTGAGGGAGGGATAGCCGGGCGCGATAGGCGGCCGCTGCACCAGGGGCGCGGGGGGGAACGAGGAGCTGGTTCATGGCTGGGAACTCCTCGGCACGGCCGCGCGAAGCAGGGCCAGATCCGGCCGCTCGCCGGGCAGGCGGGCATCCCGCACCTCACGCACGTACTGGTGACAGCGGACGCAGCTCATGGTCATCTCGAAGTAGGCCAGCGTGGCGCCGTCGAGGTTCTTCGCCCTGGCCTTCTGGATCGTGCTGTCGGCGGCCCGCCGGAATTCGTTGCTGTACATCTCGTACTTCGGCGTGCGCAGAACCATCCACTCGGCCGTCTTGCTCAGCTGGACCAGTTCCTCCGCGCTGCGGGAGATCTTGGCGAAATCGCCCAGCGCGAGCCCCTCAAGGACCGTCTTGGCGTGCTTCAGCTTGTCCGCCATCAGCTGGCTCACGCGACTGGGCTGCTTCGACTGGCCCTGGGCCGCGTCCCCCGCACAAAGGGGGAAACAGACCATCGCGAGAATCAGGTATCTCATGGCATCGTCCTCCGAATGCCGGTATGCTGGACCAGGGGCAGGGGTGGCAAATCTCGGGCCGTTTACCGGAGAAGCGTGAACCGGCCGGCCTCGACCGCACAGCCGTGCGAAAAGCGGCTGTGTGGAAGGCCGGACGTGCTCGCTGTCAGCCCACTTTCCCTCCGCAATCGCAGACGGGATGTGCCGGACCCGCCCATCGGGTGACCGATTCCGCACAGGCGGGGAACAAGAGTGTGGATCGATTGAGTTGGGAACAGGCGAGGGGTGCGGGATGAGCCCGCCGGTACAGGAGTCACCGGCGGGCTCATCCCGCGCCCCTCGCGGGCGTGGGACGGCGTAGGGGGGAGCGACGGTCGCGCTTCAGGGCTGCAAAGCGCGGAGGACGTCCAGGGCGCTGATGACGCCCACCAGCACGCCGTTGGCGTCCACCACGAACAGGCGGTGGACGTGGAGGGCGGGCATCTCCGCCACGACCCGGGTCGCCGGCGCGTCCGGGTTGATCGAGAACACGGCCGGGGTCATGATGTCCCGGACACACGTCGTCTCGACCTTCTCGACCTGGAAGCCGGACCCGAGCCGCTCCTTCGCTCGTGTGGTCAACTCGGCCCGCTCGTAGTACTCCGGCACCGGGGGGACGTACTCGACCCGCTCGCGGTCGTGAATGATGATGTCGGTCCGGCT
>JADLBT010000462.1 GCA_020847555.1 Gemmataceae bacterium | reverse complement strand
TCCGGCCATCATGGGTTGGCCTCGGCCGGTCAGCGAGGCGAAACCACCGTTACCGCCGCCCATGCCGCCGTAGCCACCGCCCATGCCACCGTACCCACCGCCCATGCCGCCGTAGCCGCCACCGTACCCACCGCCCATGCCGCCGTAGCCGCCACCGTACCCACCCTGGCCGTACCCACCGTAACCACCTTGACCGTACCCGCCGTACCCGCCCTGGCCATACCCGCCGTAGCCACCCTGTCCGTAACCGCCCTGGCCGTAGCCACCCTGGCCGTAACCTCCTTGCCCGTAGCCACCCTGGCCGTAACCGCCTTGCCCGTAGCCGCCCTGCCCGTAGCCGCCCTGCCCGTAGCCGCCCTGCCCGTAGCCGCCCTGCCCGGTGCTGGAACCGCCCTGCTTGCCCATGGCAGCCCCGGAGAACTTGTTGATCAGCGGTCGAGCGTTCGGCTTGATCGTTTTCTGAATCGGGCGAAGGATGCCCTGTCCCTGCACCGAACTGTCGGGAAGCAGAACCAGGGCCGCGGCGAGCGCAGCAATGCCGGCCAACGTCCGGACGCGATACAGATAGGAGGTCATGCGGGATTCCCCTGTGGGCGTAACCTGAAAAGTGGAATGAGGAAGTGTGCCCCGTTAACGGAGCACGCCTTCGCTCGCCGCGCGAGGCGGGACAGGGCGGGTTAGGCTCGATCGTCGTGACAAGCCCGGCTGTGGGTAGGTTCATCCGCGCGGAGCGCTGGATGAAGGGGGTTGGTAGGGACCACAAGCCTATGATGGATTATATCACGAAAGGCAAGGGGGGAAACGCCGATTGCGGCTGTTTCGGCCAACTTGCCGCAAGATGATAAATAGCAGAGAGTTGGTGTGCCAAACTGGTGGACAGAACGGCGTGGTTCACTCCGGAGAGCAGGGCGGGTAACCGTAGCCCGACGCGCAAGCTGTTACCCACCTTTGAACCAGGCCGACAGAACCCGACGAACCGGAAACGTCGGCGACGGTGGGCTGCAAGGAACATCGCCGCGCGATACAACGAAGGAAGCAACCGCTAATGCTGTCCGCCCCGGCTTCCGCCCCCCCTGGCCGCTGCACCCTGATCGTGAGGACGCTCTCATGCGCCGAGTCGTATCCCCCTCCCTTCTCCTCACCCTCTTCCTGGCAAGTAGCGCGACCGCACAGGCCGACGGTGAACCCGCGGCTGGCGGCCGCAACCTCGACCTCCGCCCCGGCGACCACATCAGCCTCATCGGCAACACCCTCCCCGACCGGATGCAGCACGATGGCTGGCTCGAAACGTACCTGCACAGCCGCTTTCCCAACCGCCAACTCGTCATCCGCAACCTCGGCTTCTCCGGCGACGAGCTGACGGTCCGGCTGCGCTCCAAGGATTTCGGCACCCCCGACGAATGGCTGCGGCACACGAAGGCCGATGTCGTCTTCGCCTTCTTCGGCTACAACGAGTCGTTCGCCGGTGACAGGGGTCTGGAAAAGTTCCGCACGGACCTCGACGGGTTCATCAAGCGCACCGTCCAGCAACAGTACAACGGCAAGAGCGCCGCCCGGCTGGTTCTCTTCTCCCCCATCGCCCACGAGGATCTGCCCGATCGGAACCTCCCCAGCGGCAGGGAGAACAACGCCCGGCTGGCGAAGTACACCGCCGCGATGGCCGACGTCGCCCGGCGGAACAACGTCTCGTTCGTTGACCTCTTCACCCCGACGCAGCAGCTGTACGCGAAGGCCGCCCGCCCGCTGACGATCAACGGCGTCCACCTGAACGAGCGCGGCAACGAGGCGGTCGCCCAGATCATCGACCGGGCGCTGTTCTCGCAGAGCCCCGCCCCGAAGCGCGAAACGGCGCGCCTGGACGCGATCCGCAGGGCGGTCCTCGACCAGAACTTTTACTGGTTCAACCGCTACCGGACCGTGGACGGCTACTCGATCTATGGCGGCCGCGCCGACCTGCGCTTCGTCGGCGGGCAGACCAACCGGGTCGTTATGCAGCGTGAGATGGAGATCCTCGACCAGCTGACGGCCAACCGCGACCCCGCCATCTGGGCCGCCGCCCAGGGGCGCGAGTTCAAGGGCGACCTGAACAAGCACGCGGCCTTCATCCCGGTGCAGAGCAACAAGCCCGGCCCGCTGGCGGGGGGCAAGCACCTGTTCCTCGACGGCGAGCAGGCGATCCAGCAGATGAAGCCCGGCAAGGGGCTGAAAATCAACCTGTTCGCGTCCGAGAAGGAGTTCCCGGACCTGATCAACCCGGTGCAGATGACGTGGGACACGAAGGGCCGGCTGTGGGTGGCGACCTGGCCGACGTACCCGCACTGGAAGCCCGGCGAGCCGATGAACGACAAACTCCTGATCCTCGAGGATACCGACGGCGACGGCAAGGCCGACAGGTGTACCCCGTTCGTCGAGGATCTGCACTGCATCACCGGCTTCGAGTTCTGGAACGGCGGCGTCCTCGTCGCCCAGGCGCCCGACCTGCTGTTCCTCAAGGACACCGACGGCGACGGCAAGGCGGACGTGCGCCGGCGTGTTCTGAGCGGCATCGACTCGGCGGACACGCACCACACCGCGAACAGCTTCCAGCTCGACCCGGGCGGAGCCCTCTACTTCCAGGAGGGGACGTTCCACCATACCCAGGTCGAGACGCCGTGGGGGCCGCCGGTGCGCTGCGTCAACGCGGGCGTGTTCCGGTACGAGCCGCGCGCCCAGAAATTCGAGGTGTACGTCAGCTTCGGGTTCGCCAACCCGCACGGCCACGTCTTCGACCGCTGGGGCCAGGACATCGTCGTGGACGGGACCGGGGCCGTCCCGTACCACGGCACCCTGTTCTCCGGCCAGACCGACTTCCCGCAGCGCCACGGCCGCCCGCCGCAGGTCTACAAGCAGAAGACGCGGCCGTGCGCCGGCATCGAGATCCTCTCCAGCCGCCACTTTCCGGAGGCAAACCAGGGGAACCTGCTGGTCGCGAACGTGATCGGGTTCCAGGGCATCCTGCAGTACCGCCTCGTCAGCAAAGGGGCGAGCTTCGAGGGGATCGAGGCCGAGCCGATCGTCTCGTCGAAGGATCCGAACTTCCGCCCGGCCGACATCAAGATGGGGCCGGACGGGGCGATCTACTTCTCCGACTGGCACAACCCGATCATCGGCCACATGCAGCACAACCTGCGCGACCCGAACCGGGACCGAGAACACGGGCGCGTCTACCGCGTCACTTACGAGGGGCGGCCGCTGCTGACGCCGCGGAAGATCGCCAGCGAGCCGGTCGCGAAGCTCCTCGACCTCCTCAGGGAGCCGGAGGACCGGGTGCGGTACTGGACCCGGATCGAGCTGGGTGGCCGCGACACGAATGAGGTGATCGCCGCCGTGGGCAAGTGGGCGGACGCCCTGGATCGCAACGACCCGGACCACGAACACCACCTGACGGAGGCGCTCTGGCTCCACCAGAACCACAACGTCGTCAACGAGGATCTGCTCCGGCGCATGCTGCAGGCGCGCGACTTCCGGGCGCGGGCCGCCGCGACGCGCGTGCTGTGCTACTGGCGCGATCGGGTGAAGGGGCCGCTCGGCCTGCTGCGCACGCAGATCAACGACCCCCGCCCGCGCGTCCGGCTGGAGGCGATCCGCGCCCTGAGCTTCTTTCCCCTCACCCCCGGTGGGAGAGGGGTTGGGGGCGAGGGGGCCGACGCGGCCGTCGGCGTGGCGGTCGAGCTGCTCGCCCACCCGGAGGACCAGTACCTGCGCTACACCTTCAACGAAACTCTCAACACGCTGGAGCGGCGCCTGGGCGGCGGGTCGAGGCTCGACCGGACCAACATCGCGGCCAGCCTGCTGCGCATGCTCGACCAGGGGAAGGTGCCGGCCGAGCGCCGACCGGCGCTGCTGGAGACGGTCTGCCGGCACGGCGGCGGCGCCGAGCTGAAGGCCGTCTGGGAGCAGGCGCGGAGCCCCCTCGGTTACCCCCAGGAGCTGCGTACCCGCGTCCTGGGGTGGCTGGCGGATGCGGCGATCGCGCGGCGCGCCCGCCCGGCCGTCGAGGCCGGATCGGTGCGCAAGCTCCTCACCGACGTGAGGGGTGACGCGGCCCTGCTGCCCGAGGCGATCGAGCTGGCGGCGGCCTGGAAGGCGAAGGAGGCCGCGGGCGAGCTGCGCGCCATCGCCCGAGATCCGAAGACGGCGTTGAAGGCCCGGCACGCGGCAGTGGATGCTCTTGCCACCCTGGCCGACCCGCAGAGCCGCAGGACGCTGGACGACCTGGCCGCGCAGGGCGCTCCCCTGGCGGTGCGCTTCCGGGCGGCCGCGGCGCTGGCCCGGCTCGATCTCGACGCCGGGGCGACGGCGGCCGCCGCCGCCCTGGCCCAGGCCCGCGACCGTGACGACCCATCGTCACTGGTGGAGGCGTTTCTGACGCGCAAGGGCGGGCCGGAGAAGTTGGCCGCGGCGCTGGCGAAGGCAAGGCCGCCGGCCGACGCGGCCAAGCGCGTGTTGCGGGCGATGTACCTGGCCGGGCGCAACGATCCGCCGCTGGCGAACGTCGTCAGCAAGCTCGCCGGGCTGGAGGCCGCGCTGAAGCCGCCGACCCAGGAGGAGGTGCGCCGGCTCATGGTCGAGGCGACCGCCAAGGGCGACCCGGCGCGCGGCG
Organism: Gemmataceae bacterium; assembly: GCA_020847555.1. The sequence goes on along the minus strand of JADLBT010000462.1, from coordinate 23,429 downwards.
AGCGCGTCTTCCACCGCGCCGAACTGGGGTGCCTGAAGTGCCACGCCGTCAACAAGGCCGGCGGCCACATCGGCCCGGACCTCGGGCCGCTCGGCGGGTCGTCCCCGCTCGACTACGTCATCACGTCCATCCTCGATCCGAATGCCTCGATCAAGGAGGAGTACCTGACGAAGATCATCACGACCGCGTCGGGGCAGGTCATCACCGGCGTCGTCGCGGCCCGGGACCGCAACCAGGTGACGCTGAAGGACGCGACCGGCAAGCTGGTGCGCATCCCGAAGGCGGACATCGAAACGGAGGGGAACGGCAAATCGCTGATGCCCGAGGGCGTGACCGGCATCCTGACCCGGGCCGAACTGCTCGACCTGATCGCGTTCGTCGGCTCTCTCGGCAAGCCGGGCGGTCCCAACGCGGCCAGCCCGGCGGAGGCGGTGCGGCGCTGGGTCCGGCTGCGGGAGGTGCCGGCGGTGTTGAAGGACGTGCCGAATCGCGACGTGCTGCGCGACCACCTGCTGCGCGCCGCCCCGGAGGCGTGGGAGACGGTCTACGGGCGGGTGGACGGCGCGCTACCGCTGGACGACCTGGGCCGGCCGGGGGACGGGCCGATCTACCTCCAGAGCGAGGTGCAGGTGGCAGAAGGCGGCCCGGTCGCGATTGCCGTGAGCGGCAAGGTTCCGGTGACGCTGTGGGTCGATGAAGAGCCCTTTGAGAAGCAGAGGCGAACGGTCGTTCAGTTAACGCCTGGCCGTCACCTGCTCACGCTGCGCCTCGAGCCGGGGGCGGCGCGCACCGGGGCGCTGAGGATAGACCTGACCCGCCCCGGTGGTTCGCGGGTCCGGTTCGAGGTGGTTCAGGGGGAGTGACACCCGCAGCGCGAAAGAACCGCACCAGTCCGGCGCTGGCGCTCCGGGCTGGTGCGGTTCTTTCACGCCGGGGTAATAAGCGGGCCACCACGCGCCAGGCCGCAAGCAGCACGAAGCAAGTGCAAGGCGATGCCGTCTCACCCGTCACCGCTCCACGTCGGCGATCTGCACCTCCACCTGGCCGGGCTGCAGCGGGATCAGCTTGGGGCGCGGCACCATCACCCCGACCACGCTCCCATGCCGCTGCAGGAGCTGGCCGAACGTGAGCGTCAGAAAGGCGTGCAGGCACGGGTCCGGCTTGCTCGCCAGGTACGCCCGGACATGGCGGCGCATCTGGTCGTCGTAATCGCGCTGGCTGTGGGAGTGCAGAGTGTATCGCCCCTCGTGCCGGCGCAGGTCGCCGTCGAACGCGGGGTTGATGTGGAACAGCTCGTGGACCAGGGTGAGGAATTTCTCGTCGAACGACTGGTCGAGGAACCGCGGCAGGCAGAAGGTGACGAGGTAGAGGAACTCGTGCCCGCCGAGGAAGTAGCGCTGGACCTGGTAGACGACGCCGCGGCGCTGCCGGGTCAGGCGGCCGTGGGGGAAGCGCAGCGGGGTGACGCGCGCCTGCAGGCCGTGGGCGTGGCCGTTGCGCGCCTGGGTGACGGCGAACAGGAGACGCGCCACATCGATGTGACGCAGGGCGTCGCAGCGCGCGACGAGGTCGGCGCAGAGCCGGCGGACGTGAGCGCAGAAGTCGAACGGCTGGCCCGGCTTGCCGGACGTGGCCCACGGCACCGGGGCCGGTTGCGGAGCCCGGCCGCGGGCCGCTCCGGTCGCGCGGATGACGCGCACCGGCAGCGGGTTGTCCGGCTCGCTCCACCGCAACACCAGCGCGCGTTCCGACCCCGTTTCCTTCTTGCCCAGACGGCGGGCAGCGGTCACGCCTCACCTCCTGATCCTGCGGCCGGCCGTACGAGCCAGGAACGGTCGTTCGGCCTCAACTCTGTGTACCCGCGATCATCGGTGCGCCGCGCGCCGCCGTCAAGCCGGTTTCCGAATTCCTCGGTCAGCGGGAGAGAGTCCACAGGATGCGTCTCGTGAGCTTGAGGCTATCGCCCTTTCCCTCATCTCCCAACCCCGACGCGGCCGCACGTCCCGGTAAATCCATTAAACTCCCGCTCCTCGGCACGACGATAAAGCATGGGTTGATACACCCAGCTTCGCTTGCGCGAGGGGGCCGGTCGGGTCAGCGCGCGAGGGGACAGACTGGGCGAACTCGGGAGGGCTGGAGCCATGACGGATTTGCGGCGGTGGCTGCGCCTGCGTGCGGCGGTGCTGGCGCTGGCGGTGGCCGCGCTGGGCGGGTGTCAGACCTACAACATGGCAACGTCGATGACCCTGCCGAGCGGGCACTACCTGGAGCACTACCCGCAGTACATCCCGCCGACGCCGACGTACCCATTGCCGCGCGAGTTGCTGAACCTCCAGGACGCCGCCCTGCGACCGACCCCGGCCGGCCCGCGCCCGCTGCTCCCGGGGGCGCCGCCGGTTCCGCCCCCGCTGGTGCCGCCGCCCATCCCGTGAAACGGCAGGGGACTCGTTCCCACAACGCGCGCACGGCGGCCGCCAACCGCCGTGCGCGGGGACCGCCGCGCCTCGTGCAGGTCTCGGGAAAAACGTGCCGCGCGCTTTCCTTTTTCATTGCAAGTCGTTCCGACTCCCGCCTACAATACACTCACTCCACCGCGCTTTTCCGGTGCTCCCTTATCCGCCCACGATGCAGGGGGATTTAGAACCCCTGAGGGTAATCGTGGCGCGGTCGGGGTGTGACCAGCTGACAACTGAGGGTTTCTCCGTCCCGCCCCGGTGCTTTCGAGCCCGGCGCGCGGTAAACTACAACAGGAAGGACGGTCCGTCAGGTGTCTCCCCACCGGGACGCAAGGTCGATCCGGGACATCGCGTTGAGTGTCAAGGGACACTCCCACCTGCCCCGCACGGCCTCGTCCGACACCTGCGACGACTCCTTCCTCGGAACGGCTTCTCACAACCGACGGGAATGAGGTCGTCACATGAAACTGAACCTGGTGGTGTTGTCCGAGGGCAAGGCGAAGGGGCAGGCAATTGCCATCACCCTCCCGCAATTCCTGATCGGGCGCGACCCGCAGTGTCAGCTGCGGCCCGCCAACCCTGTCATCAGCAAACGCCACTGCGCGATCCTGATCAAAAACGGCAAGGCGTTCATCCGCGATTTCGGCAGCACCAACGGCACTTTCGTCAATGACGAACCAGTCAAGGGTGAGCGGCAACTGCACAACGAGGACACTCTCAAGGTCGGACCCCTGCTGTTCCGCGTCGCTCTCGAAGCCACCCCTCCCGTCAACAAACCGACCCCCCCGCCGCCGAAGGCGAGCGCCCCGACCGACGACGATTCGGTGGCCGCGATGCTGCTGTCGCTCCAGGACGAGGGGGGGGCTTCCCCTCCGGGCGAGGTGGATGCGGACGGCGTCCCCTCCGGCAGCACGATCCACGAGATGATGTCCCCGCTCCCGCCCGAGGAAGAGAAGCCGAAGGAGCCCGAGGGTAAGGAAGCGAAGAAGGACGCCCCCAAGGGCGGGAGCGGCGACACGGCGAAGGCCGCGGCGGCGCTCCTGGAGAAGTACACCCGCCGGCCGCGGGCGTAGTCCGCGGCGCGTGTCCCGTCGCGAGAAGCCGGTCCGGACCAAAGGTGCCGCGACCCCGGAAGGGAGGCGCGGCACCTTTTCTGCTTTTGCGGCCGCGCCGAAGGCGCGGAGAAAACACTTGAAGAACGGGCGTTCGGGGCACAATGGAGAACCCGCGGCACGCCGGCCCGGTGAGCGCGGGTGGGCGGCGCGCCGGCTGCTTGCGTGGTTTCACGAGCACGGCCGCGACCTGCCGTGGCGGCGCAACCGCGACCCGTATTCCATCTGGGTCAGCGAGGTCATGCTCCAGCAGACCCAGGTGGCCACGGTCGTGCCCTACTTCGAGCGGTTTCTGCAAGCATTTCCCACCCTGGCAGCTCTGGCGAAGGCGGACGAGCAGGAGGTGCTGCGCCTGTGGGAGGGGCTTGGGTACTACCGGCGCGCGCGCGATCTGCACCGGGCGGCCCGCCAACTCGCCGCGGACCACGCCGGGGCCGTCCCGGACGACCCGGCGGTTTTCGGCTCCCTCCCCGGCGTCGGCCGCTACACCGCCGGCGCGGTCCTGTCGCAAGGGTTCGACCGCCGACTGCCGATCCTGGAGGCCAACAGCATTCGGGTTCTGTGCCGACTCCTCGGGATCCGCGACGACCCGCGTTCGGGGGTGGTGCGGCGGCAGCTGTGGGGGGAAGCCGAGCGGCTCCTGCCGGCGCGGCAAGTGGGCCACTTCAACCAGGCTCTGATGGAACTGGGCGCGCTCCTCTGCACGCCGCGTGCGCCTGGCTGTGCCGCCTGCCCGCTGGCCGCACGCTGCGCGGCGAAGCGGCACGGGTTGCAGAACGAGATCCCCCGGCGGGCCGAGGCGGCGCCGGTGGAAATCGTGCGCGAAGCCGCGGTCGCGGTGCGGCGCAGGCATCAGGTGTTTCTCGTCCAGCGCCCGACCCAGGGACGCTGGGCGGGCATGTGGGAGTTCCCGCACGGTGCGCTGGAGCAGGGTGAAACCCACGAAGACGCGGCCGCCCGGTTGCTCGACACTTTAACCGGGCTCCACGCCGACCTGGGGACGGAACTGCTCACGATCGAACACGGGGTGACACGCTTCCGGGTCGTGATGGTCTGCTTCGAGGCACGCCACCGGCGCGGGGCGTTTCGGTCGGCGTTCTACACCCGGGGCGAGTGGGTCGAGCCGGACCGCCTCGACGACTACCCGGTCAGCGCCCCGCAGCGCCGGCTCGCGCGCTCCCTTCTCCACCCCCCGCAGCCGCGGCTGTTCTGACGGAGGACGCTGCCCTCACACCTCAGCCAGGGAAGAACCCCCAAGGCCCACGGGGCACGGCCCGTGGACAGGTCTCCTGAAACTCGGGATGACACCGCGGGTCTGTCTCGGTATCCTCCCGGCCCCTGCTCACGCTACCGTTTCCCAAGGGAGGAGGCCCGCCATGCGCCGGCCGTCTTCGTTCGCCGTGACGCTGGTTGTGCTGGGAGTCGTCGTCACCGGCTGCCGCCTGGCGGGGCCGCCGGGCGACGCCTCCGAGGAATCGGTCGCACTGGCGGCCGGGCCGCGCGTCGGCGAGCCCGCACCGGAAATTGCCGGCGACGACCTGAACGGCGTCCGTCGCAGACTGAGCGACTACCGCGGGAAGGTGGTCGTCGTGAGCTTCTGGGCTGGTTGGTGAAGGCCGTGTCGGGCACTGTTCCCACACGAGCGGTCGCTCGTGAAACGCATGGCCGGCCGGCCGTTCGCGCTCGTTGCCGTCAACAGCGACGAGGACCAGGAGGAGGCCCGCCAGCTCGCCGCCGCGGAGGGTCTCGACTGGCCGTGCTGGTGGGACGGGGCCAGTGGGCCGATCGTTGCCCGCTGGGGCGTCAGCTGCTGGCCGACCTTCTTCGTGCTCGACGCCCAGGGCGTGGTGCGTTACCGCATGATGAAGGCGAGCGAGCTTGACCGCGCCGTGGAGACGCTCCTGGCGGAAGCGGAGGGCCGGGGCTGATACTGATACGGAATCGTTTTGTTGCTTCGGCGAGCCGGTATGAGGACCAGGGGAACCGGCGTCACGCCTCACCGTTGCCCGTGCGGCGCTGGCGGTAGCGCTCGACGTCGGCCTGCAGGAGGGCGCGGTGGTCGGCCTGCAGCTTGCGGTGGCTGGACAGACCGTGGCGAGCGATCGCCCAGAAATCGAAGACGGCCAGGAACAGGATGGCGAGCAGGACGAGCAGGGCGGCGACCCAGTAGCCGACGAACAGCCGCAGGAACGCCTTGTGCTCGGGCGCGATGGGCTCCGGGTTCGCGCGCTGGCCGCGGCCCTCGACCTGGGCCGCCACGTCCTTGTAGGCGGGGTGGAGGAAGAAATACCCGAGCAGCATCCCGGCGAGGACAATCATCAACACCGAGGTGGTGAGGCGGCGCCGCGCCTGCCGCCGCTGATAGGACCGATCCTCATTGGAGAGATCCGGCCTTGCCGCCAGGCCGCGCAGGGTGCGGAGCTGGCGCGACCCGACGACGCCCGCGAGCGCCAGCAGGATCGCAATCAGGACCGCGAACAGAGCAAACTCGAAAGGATTCACGGGTGCGGCCTCTGGGGGGCGCGAAATGGAGTAAGCGGCGCGGCGAGAGGCCGCTGGCGACTCCGTACCCCGGCGGCCTCTCGCGCCCGCTCCCCACGGTCAGCGCGTGCGCTGCAGCCAGGTTGTCAGCACGCGCGCCACCTCCGCCATGCTCTCGCCGGAACAGTTTTGCGGCGTATCGGTCAGCCGGTGCCAGTGCGGGTACTCGAAGTCGATGATGTCGATGGCCGGGATGCCGACGTCCAAAAGCGAGATGTGGTCGTCGAGGACGTAGTCGCCGCCGCGCTCCAGGAACATCGGGCTGCGCAGTTCGCCGGCCACGCCCCACACCTCCAGCACCAGTTTCTTCGCTCGCTGCCAGGAATTCCCCTCCACCGGGAACCTGGCGTTCTTGCCGGCGATCATGTCGAGGAGGATCGCCGCCGCGTAGCCCGGCCGGTCCTTCGCCTTCTTCCACGTCTGGGCGAAGTGCTTCGACCCGAGGAAATACTTATCCCGGTCGCGGTCCCAGATATACTCCTCGCCGTCGAAGAGGACGAAGTCAACGCCGACGTTCGTCTTGAGATCCTTCATGTGGTGGCCGAGTTCCATCAGGAAGGCCACCCCTGACCCGCCGTCGTTGGCGCTGAGGAACGGCTCGCGCCACTTACGCGGATCCTTCTCCTGGTCGGCGATCGGCCGGGTGTCGTAGTGCGCGCAGAGGATGACGCGGCGCTTCCGCTCGGGGTGCCAGGAGACGATCAGGTTCGTCATGTCCACCGGGTTTTTGCGGCTGACCTGCCTGGCGCTGAAGGTCTGGTCCTGGACCTTGGCGCCGAGTTTCTCGAAGTGTTTGCGGATGAGATCCTGCTGCTTGCGCATCCCGTCGGTCCCGCTCATGCGCGGGCCGAGGGCGCAGATCGCCTCCAGGTAACCCATCGCGCGCTTGCCGTCGAAAGGCACGGCCCTGGCCCCGGCGCCGCCAGCCCGGTCGGCGGCGAACTGTGTGCGTTCCTGTTCCTCGCCCAGCGGGTCGTCCCCGCCGGAAGAGCCCCCGCGGGCCGCGGAGCGCGGCGTAAGGAAGCCGCCGGTCAGGAGGACGGCCGCCACTCCGCCCAGGAGCAGCGCCCCGGCGGTCGTCGCCACCACGATACGGTTCGATCTGGACATGGCCTGGACCCTCGGACCGGGACGGGCGAAGGAAGGGCAGCGGATACGGCTCCTGAGTGCAACTCCCTTATACGCCGTCCGCGGAGGGGAGTCCAGGCCGAGGCGCCTTCCCGGGTTGCGCAGGCCGCCTGGGCCTCTGACGCGCGAAACCCCTCACCCCCCTACCCCCCTCTCCCACCAGGGGAGAGGAGGACAGGGGGGTGCGGGGGAACCTTCATCCCTCCCCCACAGAGCCGTGGCCCAGGAGAGAAGTCGGCCCGACAGCGCCTACTTCAGCACCTCGCGCAGCGCCCGCGTCAGCACCTCCTCGACGCCCGGTCCAACGCGCGACACCGGCCCCGTCTCATACCCGCCCTGGGTGTAGGCAATCGCGGTGCCGATGTAGCCGGCCCCGTAGTCGCCGTAGGCCGCCATCAGGACCGGCGCGCCCGCCCGCATCTTCTGGGCGGCCAGCTGGTACTCGACGAACAGCTCGCCCGGCATGTGCAGGACGTAGGCCGGGCCGATGTGCAGGCACGTCAGGTCCAGCTTGTCGCCGGCCGCGCAGCGCCGCGCCCACACCAGGTTCCGGGCCGCCCGCAGTCGCTGCGGCACCGCCAGCTTCTCGTCGGCGACCTGGGCCTCGAGTGCCTTCACCGTGTAAAGGGGACTGACCGGCAGGGCGGCCTTCGCGACGCGCCACTCGATCTCGCCCGCCTTCACCGGCACCTTCTTGACCGCGTCGAACGCCGCCTTCATCCCCTTCGCCAGGCGCCGGGCCAGGACCGGGCGGTTGTCCGGCGAGCCGTCGTTGTACTTGCCGGCCGTGACGTTCCCGCCGGCGCCGTTGAAGTGGACGTGTGCGACGCCCGGCAGTTCCTTGTCGCGCAGCCCGCGCGCCAGGCCGGGGAAGTCGCAGCTGACGCCTCCCTTGCCGTAGTAACTCTGCGGGTGGGTGGCGTAGTAGGTGAGCGACGCCACTGGCCGGTCGCCGTCCCAGAAGCTGAGGAGGTGGACGTAGGGGTCAATCAACCCCTCCGGCTCGGCGCGTACCTTCGGGTCGCGGGCGGCGCTGTAGCGGACGTACTTGACCTTGCCGTTCGGCCCCATCACGCGCCGGTTCGAGGCGACCTGCTCCACCTTCGCCTTGCCGAGGCCGAGGTGCGTCACCGCCATCGGCTTCTTTAGCGCGGCGCCGATGGCGTCGGCGACGCGGGTGATGGCCTGCCGCGCGAAGGCCGGGTCGAACAGCTTCCCCCCGAGGCCGAACGGCTTGAGCACGTCGTCGGCCTGGAAATCGCATCCGGGGGCGTCGTGCTGGTGCAGGCAGTGGACGGCGACGCGCTCGCGCGTCGTGCCGGCGGCCTTCGCGAGCCCGTCGCGGAAGGCGTCGTAGCCGCTGTTGCCGATACCGATCCAGTCCAGCGCGCAGAGCACGATCGGCTTCTGCCCGGCCGGCAGGAGAACCACCCCGCGCGCACTCAGCGGATCGACGATCGCGCGCGCCGGCTGGACGAGGGCGTCGCACAGCGGCGTGCCGAGCGGGGGCGTGACGTCAGCGTGGAAGGGGGCAATGCGCAGCGGCGGGTCGTCTGCCCGCGCCGGCAGCGCGCCGGCGGACAGAGCGAGGAGAGCGAGAGCAAGGTGGCGGAACATGGAAATCTCCTTCGGCTGGCGAGTGTCAGGCTCGCCGTCAACTTAGCGAATAGGCGGGCGAAGCGGAAGGGGCCACCCTCGGGGGCGGTCGCAGGGGCAAAAACGCATAGACTTCCAGAGCCGTACCGCTTGTGGATGATCGAGAAAGGCCGGACGCCCGATGCCATCGCTCCGAATCGTCATCGTCAACTACCGCACCCCCGACCTGGCGATTGACTGCCTGCGCTCGCTGGCGGGCGAGGTCAAGTCCGGCGACGACTGGCGTGTCGTTCTGGTCGAGAACGCCTCCGGCGACGGCTCGGCCGAGAAGATCGGGGCAGCCATCCGCGCGCAGGGCTGGGGCGACTGGGCCGAGTTGCTCCCGGTGGAGAAGAATCTGGGCTTCGCCGGCGGGAACAACGCCGCCCTGCGGCCGATCCTCGCCGGCCCGAACCCGCCCGATTACGTCCTGCTCCTCAACCCCGACACCGTGGTGCGGCCGGGCGCCATCCGCCCGCTGCTCGACTTCATGGAGGCGCACCCGGCGGTTGGCATCACCGGCAGCCGGTTGGAGTATCCCGACGGCGAACCGCAGCGGTCGGCGTTCCGGTTCCCGACGATCTGGAGCGAGTTCGAGGGCGGGGTGCGCCTCGGCGTCGTCTCGAAGTTGCTGCACCGGCAGGTGGTCGCGCCGCCGGTCCGCGACGACCCGCACCCGACCGACTGGATGGCTGGCGCCAGCATGCTCGTCCGCCGCGCCGTCTTCGACGACATCGGCCTGATGGACGACGACTATTTCCTGTATTTTGAAGAGACCGATTTCTGCCTGCGCGCCCAGCGGGCAGGGTGGAGGTGCTGGTACGTGCCGGCGAGCCACGTCGTTCACCTGGTCGGACAGAGTTCCGGCGTCACCGACGTCAAGAAGCCGGCGAAGCGCGTGCCGCGGTACTGGTTCGAGTCGCGGCGCCGCTACTTCCACAAGAACCACGGCTGGCTGTACGGGTTGCTGGCCGATGTCGCGTGGACGGTCGGGTACTCGCTCTGGCGCCTTCGGCGGCGCATCCAGCGCAAGCCCGACCAGGATCCCCCGCACCTGTGGTGGGATTTCGTTCGTTTCAACTTCCTGACGTGGTAACCTTGAAGGAGGCTCTTGCCCCGTGGGAGGCGGCCCCGCCCACCGAGGAGGGATAGGGGTCGGTGGGTTCCTGCGGGATGTTCAGGCAACCTCAGCGCGGACGATGCCCATGAGCGCCAGCAATCACAAGCCGAAAAAGGAAGCGCCGCCGCTGCACCGGGGCGACACGAACCAGAACCCGCCCGGCATGGGCCTGTGGGCGCTGATCCGGGAGGATCTGCGCACCCACGAGAACAACCTCTTCGAGCAGGGGTTCTGGGCGGTCGCGGTCCACCGATTCGGCAACTGGCGGATGGGCCTGCGCAAGTTCCTCCGCATCCCGGCCACCCTTCTGTATCGGTTCCTGTACAAGTGGGTCGAGTGGACGTGCGGCATCACCCTGCCATATACCGTCAAGCTCGGGCGGCGGGTGCGCCTCTGGCACCATAGCGGCATGATCCTGCACGCCCGGTCCATCGGTGACGATTGCCACATCCGTCACAACACCACCTTCGGCGTCGTGCGCCGCGATCAGAACAACGAGATCCCGACCATCGAGGAGCGGGTGGACATCGGCTGCGGGGTGGCGGTCCTGGGGAACGTGACGGTCGGCCACGACAGCGCCATCGGCGCCAACTCGGTCGTCCTCGGCGACGTCCCGCCGTACTCGGTGGTGGTCGGTCTGCCCGGCCGGGTGGTCAAGACGCTGAAGCCGCCCGCGGCGGACCAGGACAGCGTGGCGGCGGCCGAGAAGCCCCACGAGACGCTGCAGAAAGTGTCGGGGTAACCTTCGTCCCTCCCAACCCCGCGGACCGTACCACGGAGCACAACTGCCAGGGATCCAGCCCTCCGATGAATGCCGCACAACCCGTCCCCCCGCCCCTCAGCTGGTCCCTCGTCGTCGCGACCTACAACCGCCAGGACGTCCTGCCGCGCTGCCTCGACCTGGCGGCGCGGCAGACGCGGCCGCCGCGCGAGATCATCGTCGTGGACGCCAGCGCCGACTGGGCGGCGGTACGTACCCGCGTCCTGAAGGAACTGGCCCCTCGTCACCCGGCAATCCGCTGGGAGTATGTCCAGGCGGAGCGCCGGTCCGGGTCGGCGCAGCGCAACCAGGGCGTGCGCCTCGCGACTGCCGACATCCTGTTCCTGATCGACGACGACTCGTTGATGTACCCCGACTGCGCCGAGCAGATCCTGCGTGTCTACGAGGGCGACCCGGAGCGGAAGGTAGCGGGCGTGATGGCGGACGAGGCCGACGCCCCTCCCGACCTGGTGAATGGGGAGAAGGCAGCCGATACCCCACTCCCCGCGGTCGTTCCGTCGCCCCGGCCGGGCCGGCTGCGCGAGATGAAGGAGTGGGTGCTGTGGTGGCTCGCCGTGCAGGACTACCTCCTGCCTTACGACCCGCGCGACCGCGAGTACATCCTGCCCGCCGGGCTGAAGGACATGCGCCTGCTCCCGCGCGACCGGCTGTACGGCGCCTGGATGACCTGCCGCCGGGAGTTGATCGAGCGCGAGCCGTTCGACGAGGTTCTCGACGCCTACTCGTACCTGGAGGACGCCGACGTCAGCTATCGGCTGGCCCGCCACGGCCTGCTGCTGCTGGCGCAGGACGCGCTGATCTGCCACCTGAAGGCGGGCGGGGGGCGGCTGAGCGTGCTGACCCTGGCGACGCTCGGCATGGCGAACGCGCTGGTGCTGCATCGGCTGCACAGCCTCGACCGGCGCCGTTCGATCAGCGTCTATCGCTCGTTCCTGACCAAGCAGGTGGGCGTCCAGGCGCTGCGCGACCTGGCGCAGAAGGATCCGTCGTTCCCGCGTGCCCGCGGCGCCGTGACCGCGTTTGGCGTGTTCCGCCACATCTTCACCAGCACCGAGCCGGAACTGCGCCGCTGGTATCCGCAGTTCCAGAGGGAGCTGCTCGCGCGCGACCCGCGCTCCCGCGCGGGCGGCATCGGCTACCTCGTTCCGGAGTTCCCGTCGCAGACGCACGTCTTCTTCTGGCGGGAGATCCAGGCGCTGCGGCAGGCGGGGGTGAAGGTCCGCCTGCTCTCCAGCCGGCAGCCCGAGCCCGGCTCCTGCCGGCACGAGTTCGCCGCGGCGGCGGCGCGACAGACGCATTACGTCTACCCCCCGAACATCCTCAAGGCGCTCGGCGTGCTGGCGACTCGCCCGCTGAAAGCGCTTAAAGCCCTCCGCTATGTCTTCGGTCTGCGCGAGTCGCCGCTGAAGAAGCGGGTAAAATACTGCGGGATGATCCTCTGCGCCGCCGACCTGCTGGCGGACGCGCGCAAGCATGGCTATCGGCACCTGCACGTCCACTCGTGCGCCGACGCAGCCCACATCGCGGCCCTGTGCCGGATCCTCGGCGGGCCGACCTACAGCCTGACGCTGCACGGCGATCTGCCGGTCTACGGGACCGACCACACCAGCAAGATGGCCGGCGCGAAGCTCGTCGCGGCGGTGACGCGGCCGCTCCAGCGGGACGTGCAGGAGCAGGTGGGGGTGCCGGCCGAACGCACCGCTCTGCTGTGGATGGGCGTGGACACCGACGCCTTCCGGGCCGACGGCTCCCGCGCCTACGAGCCGAACCGGCTGCACCTCGTCACGGTGGCGCGGTTGAACGAAACGAAGGGCCACGTTCACGCGCTGGCGGCGATGCGGACGGCACTCGACCGCGGCTGCGACATTCGGTACACCATCGCCGGCGAGGGACCGCACCGCAAGGCGATCGAGGCGAAGATCGAGGAACTCCGTCTGGGCGACCGGGTCGAAATGACGGGGACGATGTCGGAGGGGGCGGTGCGGGCGCTGCTCCAGCGTGCCGACGCTTTTGTCCTGCCGAGTTTCGGCCTGGGTGAGGCGGCGCCGGTGTCGGTGATGGAGGCGATGGCGTGCGGCCTGCCGGTGGTCGTGTCGATCATCGGCGGCACGCCCGACATGATCGCGGACGGCGTGGACGGCCTGTTGATCCCGCAGCAGGACGAGCCGAAGTTGGCCGACGCTTTCATCCGGCTGGCGAGGGATCCGGAGGAGCGGCGCCGCCTCGGCCGGGCGGCGCGCGCGCGCGCGGTTTCGGCGTTCGACGCCCGCCAGACGGCCAGGCGCCTGCTGGAGGCAATTGGGTAGGGGCGGGGAGACATCAAAGTCCACGGGCGGCGGCCCGTGGGTAGGGTGCTGGAGACTTGCCCCACGGGCTGCCGCTCGTGGACTTTGGAATCCAGTTCTGTTCCCTCCCGCCGCTGGCTGGAGACCACGCGCAATGGGTCGGCCCCTTCGCATTCTGTACGCTGCCGGTCCCGGCAACGTCCTCGGCACCTACCAGCACTGGAAGGAAGGCCGCGACGACCCCTCGCAGGTGAGTGTGACGTACTCCGGCCAGTTCTACGACGTCTGCCGCGACCTCGGCGCCCACGGGTACGTCATCGCCTCCTCGCAAACGCCGGGACACCTCCGCGACGGCCGCTTCCGGATCGAACACCGACCCATCCCGTTCGAGAACGGACCCGGCTCGCTCTATCACCTTGGGCAGGTGTGGGCGGCCCTGCGCCTGGTCTGGTCGGCGCTCCTCTTCCGGGCCAACGTGGCGGTGGTCTGCAACGGCAGCGGCCACTGGTTCCCGCTGATGCTGCTGCCCCTGCTCGGCGTCCAGGTGGTCCCGAGCCTGCACTGCGTCCTCTGGCCGAAGAACCGCTCGCCGCAGGGCGTCAACCAACTCGTCCAGCACCTCAACGCGCCGTTCTTCGCCCGCGCCGCCTTCGCCATCCTGAGCGCGTCGCGCGACATCGAGCGCCAGGTCGTCAGCCTCTCCTGGGGGCGGGCGCGGCCGGTCGTCGAGTTCCTGCCGACCTACCGCCCCGACACGTTCGCGGGCGGCGACGCCCCGCCACCGCCGCGCCCGCCGTTCCGCGTCTTTTTCGCCGGGCGCGTCGAGCGGAACAAGGGCGTGTTCGATCTGCTCGCCATCGCCCGCCGCTTCGTCGCCGAGGGGCGCACGGACATCGAGTTTGACCTCTGCGGGAACGGGTCCGCCCTCCCGGAGCTGCGCCAGCAGGCGGAGGAGAAGGGCGTCAGCGCGCGCTTCCGCTGCCACGGCCACTCCAGCCGAGCGGTGATGCGCGCGATGTTCGCGAACGCCCACGCCGTCATCGTCCCAACTACAAGCGACTTCATCGAGGGCTTTAATCAGGTGGTCGCCGAGGGTATCCTGGCGGGCCGGCCGGTGATCACGTCGGCGGTCTGCCCGGCTCTCGACTACGTGCGCGACGCGGTCGTCGAGGTGGCGGTCGATGACGTGCAGGGGTACGGCGACGCGATCCTGCGGCTCTGCGACGAGGAGGCGTTCTACAAGGACCGCCGCCGCGGCTGCGTGGCGGCCCAGGCGCAGTTCTACGACGTCGGCCGCGGGTGGGGCGCCGCCCTGCTGAAAGTCCTGGGGCGCCCGCGCGTCCCGACGCCGTCCAAGCCCGAAGCGTAAGCGAGGGATCCTGGCGCGCCCGTCGCTGGCGCTTCGGGCTGGTAGGGGGCGCCGGGTGCCTTTGTGCGCCCGGCCCTTTGACGGCGCCGCGCGGCCGCGGTAGCATGAGGATCGACTCGCGTACCCCTTGCCCCAGCTGTGTCCGCACTACAGAGATCCGCTTATGTCACACGTTCCGCTCCACTGCCGCCTTCCTCGGGGGCCGCTGGCCCTGTTGGGGTGCGCCCTGGCCCTGCTCGTCGCCGAGCACGCGCTGGCCCAGCCGTCGGCCGGCAAGCGCCCGCTCACGCACGGCGATTACGACTCGTGGCGCTCCATCCAGGGGCAGCGCCTCGCGCCCAACGGCAAGTACATCGCGTATGCCCTCACCCCGCAGGAGGGCGACGGCGAGGTGGTCGTGCGCGTCCTGCCGTCGGGACCAGAGTGGCGCTTTCCGCGCGGCAGCCGGCCGTGGTTCGCCAACATCCTGCCGCGCTCGTCGCTGACGAAGTCGGCCGTCGCCGCGCCGCCCACGCGCCTCGCCTTCACCGCCGATAGCCGGTTTGCTGTCTACCAGATCACACCGACGACGGCGGACCTGGCGAGGGCGAAGAAGGCAGGGAAAGCAGACGACGCGCCGCGCAACGCCCTCGGCATCGTGGACCTGGCGACCGGCAAGCTGACCCGCCTTCCGAGCGTCAAGGACTTCCACCTCCCCGAGGAGGGCGGCGCCATTATCGTCTACCAGCGCGAATCGCCCACGGCCCCGCCGGCCGGCCCGGTCCAGCCGAAGGTGGGCAAGGGGAAAGGGGTGCCGAAGGGCAAGGTGAAGCAGTACGGCACCGACATGGTGGTGCGCCGCCTGAGCGACGGCAGCGAGCGCGTCTTCCCCGACGTGCTGGACTGTACCCTCAGCAAGGACGGCCGCACCCTCGTCTACACCGTCGCGGCCAGGGACGAAACCCGTAACGGCCTGTTTGTGGTCAGCCCAGGCGGGTCCGCCACGGCGGTCGCGCTGCTGCGCGGCCCCGGCCGTTACACGCGCCTGACCTGGGATGAGAAGCAGACCCGGCTCGCCTTCCTCAGCGACCGCGACGGCGCCCCGGCCGCCCCGGCGCGCTTACGGGTTTACCTCTGGGACCGCCAGGCCAGCGCCGACCAGGCCGCCCGCGAGGTGCGCGCGATCGCGTCCGCCCTCCTCGCCGGCCCCGCACTCGCGCGCTCCGGCCAGCTGGTCAAGTGGGCGAACCCACTCGCCTTTAAACTGCGTTCTACCCACGTCAACGAGGTGGTTTCGGCCGCCACGCCTGGGCTGCGCGCCGGGATGACGATCAGCGCCAACGCCGGCCTGTCGTTCTCTCCTGACGGCGCCCGGCTGTTCTTCGGCGTCGCCCCGGTCGCGGTGAAGAAGGCGCTCGCGGAGAAGGTGGCCGTCGAGTTATGGCACTACAAGGACGACTTCATCCAGCCGATGCAGAAGGTCCGCGCCGCGCAGGAGGCGCAGCGTACCTACGGGGCGGTTTATCACCTCCGTGAAAAGACGTGCGTCCAGCTCGCCGACCCGACCCTGCCGACCGTTACTCCGACCAACGGGCAGTGGGCGATCGGGACCGACGATCGCCCGTACCGTCAGCTCGTCGGCTACGACGGCATCTACGCCGATCACTACCTCGTCAACCTGACGTCCGGAGCCCGCAAGCCGGTGCTGCGCAAGATCGAGGGGCCGGTGGCTCCGTCCCCCGCCGGCAGGTACGTCCTGCTCCACGATGGGAAGGACTGGCACACCGTCTCCGTCCCCGGCGGAAAGGTGACGAACCTGACGGCGAAGCTCGGCGTCAGGTTCGCCCAGGAGGACTACGACGCCGCTGCCCAGCCGCCGCCATACGGGGCAGCCGGGTGGACGAAGGACGACCGCCACATCCTGCTCTACGACCGCTACGACGTCTGGGAGGTGAACCCGGACGGCACCGGGGCGCGGAACCTGACCGGCGGGCTGGGCCGGCGCGAGCGCCTCCAGCTGCGCGTCATGCGCCTCGACCCGCGCGCGCAGACGATCGATACCACGCGCCCGCTGCTGCTGCGGGCCGAGAACCTCGACACGCGCCACACCGGCTTCTACCGCCTCGCCCCGGACGGCAGTTCGCCCGAGAAACTGCTCATGGCGGCACGCAACTTCGGCCCGCCGCAGAAGGCGAGGAACGCCGACCTGCTGGTGCTGACCGTCTCGTCCTTCTACGACTTCCCCGACCTGCACGTCACCACCGAGGCGTTCAAGGGACTGACGAAGGTGAGCGACGCCAACCCGCAGAAGGAGAAGCTCGTCTGGGGCAAGTCCGAGCTGGTGCGCTTCAGGAGCCTCGACGGCATCGCGCTGCAGGGCGTTCTCATCAAGCCGGAGAACTTCGACGCCCGCAAGAAGTACCCGTTGCTCGTCTACATCTACGAGCGGCTTTCGCATAGTTTGCACAACTTCGTGGATCCGCGGCCGGGCACGTCGGTCAACTTCTCGTACTACGTCAGCAACGGCTACGTCGTCTTTCTGCCCGACATCGCCTACAAGGTCGGGTATCCCGGCCAGAGCGCGCTGAAGTGCGTCCTCCCGGGCGTGCAGGCGGTCGTCGAGCGCGGGTTCATCGACGAGAAGGCGATCGGCATTCAGGGCCACAGCTGGGGCGGGTATCAGATCGCGTACCTGGTGACGCAGACGGACCGCTTCAAGGCGGCGTCGGCGGGGGCGCCGGTCGCGAACATGACGAGCGCGTACGGCGGCATCCGCTGGGGGTCCGGCTTGCCGCGGCAGTTTCAGTACGAGCGCACTCAGAGCCGGATCGGCGGGACGCTGTGGCAATTCCCGATGCGCTTCATCGAGAACTCGGCGCTGTTCATGGCGGACCGGGTGCGCACCCCGGTGATGATGCTGCACAACGACCAGGACGAGGCGGTGCCGTGGCAGCAGGGGATCGAGTTCTTCCTGGCCCTGCGCCGGCTCGGCAAGGAGGCGTACCTGTTCAACTACCCCGGTGAGTACCACGGGCTGCGCAAGCGGTCGAACCAGAAGGACTACACCGTGCGCCTGCAGCAGTTCTTCGATCACCACCTGAAGGGGGCGCCGCAACCGGACTGGATGCGGCGCGGCATCTCGTACCGGCCGGGCGAGGTCGCCCGCCCTGCCACGGCTGCCCAGACGGCGCCGTGACCCGAATCAGCCAGGCCCGGGGTAGCGCTGCGTTGCACCCCGGGCGTTTTTCTCCTTGCGCAGTTTCTCCTGGCGCCACCCACTGCTGTCAATTTAGACAGAATTTCGGGGTTGCGCCTTTCGCACCACCCCCGTTCAGCCCCACTCTCCCGCTAGCCCCGCACAATCCGTACACGCCGCCTTCCGTTTTTGTCGAGACAAAGGGTTGTAACCGCAATAGCGGATTGATCCGTCCTGACGTGTTCGCCGGACAGAGCGGGGCCGTCGAGGTCACGCCGTCGCGAGTCTCTGGAGCCGACCGACCGGAAGTGCCTTGCCGGCCAAGGAGGGCCGATTCCCATGCGCCGTGTGTTCTCGTCCCGGAAAGCGCAAGTCATTCTCTGGTGTGTGGCGAGCGCCCTGCTGTTCGGTGCCGTCGCCTACGCCGCGGACCCGCCGGACGATCCGACCGTGACGCAGGCGGCTCAGAAAAAGGAGGAGAAGAAGGACGGCGAACAGCCGGCACCGAGCGGTCAGCCGCCGACGCCGTTCCAGCCGCCGACACCGTTCCAGCCGCCGACACCGTTCCAGCCGCCGACACCGTTCCAGCCGCCGACGCCGTTCCAGCCGCCGACGCCGGGCGTCCAACCGTTCGGGCCGGCCGCGACGACCGGGGTGGACGCCGCCCGTGCGGGTCCGGGGGCCGCTGACGCCAGCACGTCCGTCGTCCCCAGCGCGGCGACGGCGCCGGCGATCAACGCCAACGATGTCGCCGGCCTGCTCAACCGGAGCACCGCGGTCACCGGCGTCGAGACCCAGCAGCGCAACCCGGTCATGAACGACCCGCGCGTCCGCGGCTACCGCGTCGGCCAGCTCGTCACGTGGGGTGACGGGGCATTCTTCCACCCCGGCCGCCTCGACCTCGACACCGCCGTCAGCAAGTTCGACCCCAGCGCCGTCCGCGACATCATCCTTCTCAAGGGTCCGTACAGCGTCCGCTACGGCCCCGGGTTCGCATTCATCGACATCGCCACCTTCAACTCGCCGCGCAACAAGGATGGGTTCAAGGCTGAGGGGCGGACGCTGATGAACTACCAAACCAATGGCGAGCGGTTCCACGCTCTGCAATCGATCGGCGGCGGGGCCGCGGACTGGGGCTTCCGGATCATCTATGACTTCCGCGCCGGCAACGACTACCTGGCCGGGGACGGTCGCCATATTCCGTCCAGCTATAACTCGCAGAACGTCAATATCGCCGCCGGGTTCGACCTGACCGAGAACCAGTCGATCGAGATGAAGATCCTGCGCCTCTACCAGCACGACATCGAGTTCGCCGGCCTGTACTTCGACATCAATCGACTCGACACCGAGTCGTACACCATGCGCTATACCCTCAAGGACCAGCCGTTCGTCAATCGGTTCACTCTCGACCTGTGGGACAACTACACCCGGGCAAACGGCGACACCACGCGCGGCGCCAAGCAGACGTTCCTGCAGAACTTCCTCAGCGGGGTGTTCAATCGCAACCCGAACGTGAACCCGATCCTCGATCGGTTCTCGTCCACCGATTTCCACGTCGGGTCGCTCGGCTACCGCATGGCCGCCACCTGGGGGGACAAGGAGACCGTTCAGCTGACCATCGGGTCGGACCTGAACTACCTGCGGCAGGGGCTGAACGAGTTCATCCGGCTGCGGCAGATCGGCACGGTGGACCCGAACCTCGGGCCAGCGTCGCTGGAGCAGGATCTCAGCATCCCGCCGTCGCACATGGTCGATCCGGGTCTGTTCCTCGACGTCCGCATCCCGTGGTCGAAGCGGCTAACCTTCACAGCCGGAGCCCGCACGGACTTCGTCTACACGACCAGCCACGCCCGCCTCGTGAGCGGGAACGTGTTCATCACCCCGGGGACGCAGACCATCCCGACCGTCCCCGGGCAGCCCCCGGTCCCCGGCCAGGTGCCGGTCACGCCGACGACGACGTTCGACCCGATCCTGTTCTCTAGCCGGCCGTTCGACCCGAACCTGGCCCAGCACTTCGACACGTGGGCGGCGTACTTCACGGCCGACTACAAGCTCGACGAGCACTGGACGACCTACGCGAACTTCGGCTACGCCAAGCGGCCGCCGACGCTGACCGAACTGTACGCGGCCGGCCCGTTCATCGCCGTCCTGCAGCAGGGTCTCAACCGGCTGGTCGGCGACCCGCACCTGCGGGCACCGCAGGTCAAGCAGGTGGACGTCGGCCTGATCGCCAACTACCCGAAGTTCCGCGGTGGGGCAACGGCGTTCTACGCCTGGATCAACGACTACATCACATTCGACCTGAACCGGGCGGTCGCGGGCCAGCTGTCGCAGGTCGTGTTCACCAACACCGATCTGGCCACCCTGGCGGGCGGCGAGTTGTACGCCGAGGTGGACGCGCTGACGTGGCTGACGCCGTTCGTGACGATGAACTACGTCCAGGGCCGCGACCTGACGCACATCGACCAGCGCCGGGCGCCGAACCTGTTCAGCAGCCGGCGCACCGGCGAGACGGAACCGCTGCCGAACATTCCGCCGCTGGAGCTGCGGACCGGGTTCCGCGTCCACGAGGCGCGCAAGCAGCCGCGCTGGTCGATCGAGTTCCTGGCCCGCAACGTGATGGGCCAGAACCTCGTCGCGACAAGCCTCAACGAGGTACACACCGGCGGGTTCACGATCTTCGACATTCGCAGCTACTGGCAGGCGCGCGAGAACGTGATCCTGACGGCGGGTGTGGAGAACCTGGTCGACAAGTTCTACCGCGAGCACCTGGACCCGCGGTCGGGCGACCAGCTGTTCCGGCCCGGCGTCAACTTCTACTTCGGCGCCGAGGTACGGTATTAGAAGCTGTTTCCAAGCGCTGCAGGAGAGGGCTGCGGCCCCCGATGGTTCAGGCAAGCTCGGGGGACGGAGCCCCCTCCCACGGCGTTTGGAAACGGTCTCTTAACCGGGCAGAGGACCGTCCGAGCCCGAAGCGTCAGCGCGGGACGAGACGCTCGCCCGTCGCTGGCGCTCCGGGTTGGTCGGACGACGCCAGACGGGCACGAGCCTAACTCGGGTCCGCCACCCGGCCGAGGAACAGAATGCTGCCCGTGCGATTGTGCCGGATCAGGTAAACAAACGGCCGGTCGGCGCGGAACGTCGCGGGCGGGGGGGCCGACTCCCGTTTGATCACCACCGCCGTCGAAGCAGCCGCCTCGGTCCCGGCCTCGTTGACATCGACGAACGCCTTGTGGATGACATGGCTGATGTACAGCCTGTCCTGGGTGGACATGCCACTGAAATCGGCCCGACTCCGATCGAAGGCGAGCGGCATGCCCATCTTCGCGAGGGCCGGCTTGAGCATGAACTCGGCCGTCACCTTGAACTTCGGCAGGCTCACCTGCACCTGGTGGTCGGACAGTTTCCGCAGTACCGCACTCAGGCTCTCGCTGGTCAGCCCTTTCTCGAAAGCCGCCAGGGTCGTCCCCTCCTTCGGCAGCAGGACCACCATCGACAGGTCGCGCTGCTCATACGGCAGTTCCAGGGCTTCAAAGGTGGGCGTGCGCGTGTAGTTGGTCTGCATGCTGCCGTGCATCAGCGGCACCTTCACCTGCCTGTCGGCCGCCACGTGGAACGGACCGGGCGCCGTGCTCTTCGGGTTGAAAGGTGTTTGCCACGCGGCCTTGAAGTAGATGGCGTTGGTCAGCACCAGCCGCGTATCGACGGTGAGGACGCCCGGTGGGATCAGCTCCTTGATCTTGTTCTTCGTTTGCTCCTCGACCCAGGCGTTGATCGCCTTGCGTGCCTGCTCAGTGGCGCCGATGAAATCGACCTGCTTGAGGCCGGCGCCATAGCTGACCTCGGTCAGCTTGAGGAAGTCGGGCAGGAACCCGTAGTCCTTCTGGCCCCACAGCCGGTTGGCGGTGACGAGCTGGTACTTGCGGCCCCTGGCCGCGTTGAGGTGGCGGATCAGGTCGGCGAAGGCGGGCGGCAAGCGGTCCTGGCCGAGGGAGAAATGGAGCGTCCTGGCCATCTGCGCGGCGGTTTCGCCGCGTGCCCCGGCATAGGTCATCGCCAGGGCGGTGGAGATGCTGTATGGGGAGAAGAACAGGTTCCCGTCCTTCTGAGCGAGTTCGCGGTACAGGTCCAGGGCAAACGCGGTGTTGTCTTTCACCAGAGTGGCGGCGTCCGGGTTCAGCTTCGGCGGCTGTCCCGCAGCCGGCACGGCCAGGCCGGCGCAGGCGGCCAGGACGATGAGTGGCGCTCTCATGACGGTTCCTCCAGGCAAGGAGTGCGAGCGGCCGCGCCGAAGTCCGGCGCGGCCGCGGGTGATCTCGTGGTACTTATACGACGATCCAGGGAGGCGAGGGTTTGACCGCGCCAGGGCCAGGTCTGTCACCCGCGTCAGGAATCCAAAGCGTTTGCGCCCGCGTCAGTCCGCCTTTACCTCGGCGTACATGCGGGCCAGCTCGATCAGGGTGCGCACGAACGCGCCGGTGCCGCCCGCGTCGTGGTCGGCCCCCTCGTGGTCGGCCCACGCCGGGCCGGCAATGTCGAAGTGAACCCACGGCGTGTCGCCGACGAACTCCTGCAGGAACTTGGCCGCCGTGATCGCTCCGCCGTAGCGCGTCCCGCCCGTGTTCTTGATGTCGGCGACGGTGCTCTTGATCAGCTCGGCGTAGTGCGGGAACATCGGCAGCGGCCACGCCTTCTCCCCGGCGCGCCGCGTCGCCTCCAGCACGCGCTCCTGCCACGGGTCGTTGTTGCTCATCACCCCCGCGACGTCCGCACCCAGCGCGACCATGCACGCGCCGGTCAGCGTGGCGAGATCGACCAGGTGGCTCACCTTCTGGTCCACCGCGTACGCCAGCGCGTCCGCCAGGATTAGCCGCCCCTCGGCGTCGGTGTTGTGGACCTCGATCGTCTTGCCGCTGCGCGGGTGCAGCACGTCGCCGAGTTTCATCGCCCGCCCGCCCGGCAGGTTCTCCACCATTGCCAGGTAGCCGTCCACGTTCACCGGCAGACCCAGCTCGGCGACGGCGCCGACGGCGGCCAGAACGGTGGCGGCGCCGGCCATGTCGCACTTCATGTCGAGCATCTGCTCGTTCGTTTTGAGCGACAGCCCGCCGCTGTCGAACGTCACGCCCTTGCCGACCAGTCCGAGGACGCGGTTGTCTTTGCCCCCGCGGTAGCGCAGGACGACGAAGCGTGGCGGCCGGTCCGACCCGCGTGCGACGGCGAGCAGGGCGCCCATGCGCTCCGCCTCGATCTGCTTCTCGTCGAGGACGGTGCATTCCACCCTGGCCGCGGCGGCGACCTGCCTTGCGCGGGCCGCGAACGTCTCGGGATACAGGTCGCACGGTGGCGCGTTGACGAGTTCCCGCGCCAGCGCGACGGCCCGGCTCTGCACCTCGCTGCGGCGCGCGCCGCGCTGCACCTCGTCGGCCGCCGCGGGCGGGGCGACGAGCGCGACCTCCTTCGGGGAGAAGCGGACCGGCTTGCTCTTGCGCAGTCCCGGCCCGTGCGACCCGTGCATCAGCCCGACCCCGACCGCCACCGCAACATCCTCCCCCCCGAGGCCCGGCGGCGGCACGGGAAGGACGAAGGCCACCCGGTCGAGTTCCTTCCCCGTGATCGACCGGGCCGCGGCAGCGGCGGCGCTGCTCAGGACCGAGCGCTGCGCCTCGGCCCGCTTCCCCAGCCCGACCACGAGTACGCGGCGAGCGGCGATGTTCTGGCAATCGCGCACCGGGGTCAGCTCCGGCGGCTTACCGGCGATGTCCTCCGCCTGGCGCAGCCGCTCCAGCGTGCCGCCGAGTCGGGCGTCGAGCTGGGCGACCTCGGG
>JADLBT010000461.1 GCA_020847555.1 Gemmataceae bacterium | reverse complement strand
TGACGAGTTTGCCGGCGGCGTCGGTCAGGCGCAGCACCGGGTCGAGCGGCGATTCGAGGCCGCGCGCCTCGATGACGATCGGGAGTTGCTGGCCCTTCTTGAGGCGGAACTCGTAAACGTCCGACTCCCCCGGCCGCGCGAGCCGCCCGGACACGGTGACGGGCAGTTCGACCCACTGCGGCTGGCGCCGGTCGTTTGGCTCCTGCTCGACAAGCGCCGGGTGCGGCTCCAGGCGCACGAGCACCGGCCCGGCCAGCTGCGGGTGGAATGCGGCCCCAAGGTCGCCGCCCGGGAGCGGGCGGACGGGCAGACGCCGGGCGGCCGGCGGGATGTTCCACCCAACCGCCTCGACCTCCCCGGGAGCGGCGCGGGAGACGGCGAGCGGGAAGGCGTGCTCGGCGAACCCGCCGGTGGTCACCGTCAGCCGGTAGGCGAACGTGTCGGCCCCGGCGAAGCGGATGCCGGAGTCGGCCTTCGCCGGGAAGGCGAAGGTGCGGACCAGGTAGCGGCCGTCGCGCGGGGCCGTGAACACCACCTGCGGATCAAAGCCGCGATGGTCGTCGTTCTGCTCCAGCACGAACCCGTCGGCGGAGACGACCTGCAACACGGGGTCCATCGGTGATTTGAGGACGCGGTTGGCCTCCACCGCCGCCACGAGCGTCTGCCCCTTGCGCAGCTCCAGCGCGAAGACGTCCACGTCGCCCGCCTTCTCCAGCCGCCCGTTGATCGTGACGCGGCTCGCCGGCAAGGTCTGCGCGCTGGTCGGGGCGTCGTTCGGCTCGCGCTCGAGCACCTCGGGGAGAGTGCCGATCAGGAACGGCCGCAGGTCGCTCGCCCCCTGCTCGTCGTGGAACCGAATCCAGCACACCCCGGGCGGCACGTCGGCGCCGACCTGGACCGTCAACTTGCCGCGCGTCTTGCCCGCCTTGACCGCAACACCGGGGCAGCTCGCCCACGCCCCGACCGGCCAGCGCTCGAAGGAGCCCGCGGCGGTCACTTCCACCGTCGTCCCGGCCTGAGCCCCGCTCGGGTAGAGATATGTGACGCTGGGCGGGGCGCTCCGAACGAGGGCGGGGAGGAGGAGTCCGACGGCAACCGCCAGGGCGAGGGAGCGGAGGGAAGGAGGGGCAGCGGTTCGTCTCATAATGGTAACTCGCAGGGCCAGGCGCCGCGCAACGGGTGAGAGCCAGCGTTTCGTCTCTGCTGATTTTAGCGGCGGGAGGGGACTCCGTCCCCCGGCGGCGCGCCGGCCGGCAGAAGCAGGCCGGGCCGACACGCCGATAAACTCACCTGGACTGCCTGTGCGGGTTTTGCGAACTTACAATCCGTGGGCGCGCTGACTCCCTTGGATCGTTCCTCAGAGGCGACGATGGCGAAGCAGGACTTCACCCCCTACCAGCAGAAGATCATCAAGCGCTACTACGAGAACAGCGACACACTGCAACTGCAGCGGCTGGCGACGCTGGTGGGCGACCTGTACCTCGCCGAGGGCAAGAAGCGACAGCGCCTGTGGCAGACGGCGGGGGAGGCGATGCAGAAGCTCGGCGTGCCGCAGTCGCGCATCGACCACCTGCTCGCGCAGGGCAAGCCCGAACTGGTCGCCCAGCTCGTCAAGGAGCTGGAAGGGAAGTAGCAGGCAGATCCTCCCGGCCCGCAGCGCGCGCTCCTTCACGGTTCGGTTGATATCGTCGGAGCCGCGCCCGCACCTGGGTCGGGAAGCCGATCTGCTTTCTCTCGCCCCTGGTGAGTCGCCCGCCGGGTCAGGGAGTCTACCGCTTCAGCTCGGCGGTGACCGGGAAGTGATCGGACGGCGTGCGTCCGTCCTTGGCGGTGCGGTCGATGCCAGCGCGCAGCACCGTCCAGTCGCGCGAGCACCCAATCCAGTCGATCCGGCCGCCGCCCGTGGCTCCCGCCTTGAACCCGCTGAACGTCCCCTCGGCCTTGCCCGGCGTCGGGTGGGCGACGCGGAACGTATCGACGACCGGCGCGGCCGCCTCGCCCTGTTTGCCGAATAACGCCTGGTACGGACCGCTCCCCTCGACGGCGTTGAAGTCGCCGGTCACGACGATTGAGCACCCCTCGCCGAGTTTGGCGAGCCGCGCGCGGAGGAGCTTCGCGGACTCGACGCGGGCCTTCTTGCCGCGGTGGTCGAAGTGGGTGTTGACGAACAGGACCGGCCGGGCGTCGGGAGCCTTGCGGTCGCGGAGCTTGACCCAGGTGACGACGCGCGGCAGGGCGGCGTCCCACCCCTTGCTGCCGGGCCGGTCCGGGGCCTCGCTCAGCCAGAAGTGGCCGCCCGCGAGCCGGTCGAAGCGGGCCTTGCGCCAGTAGAGGGCGGCCATCTCCCCCTTTTCCTTGCCGTCGTCGCGGCCGGCGGCGAACACGCCGTGTTCGGGCAACTGTGCCGCGAGGTAGTCGCGCTGGAACGCGAGCGTCTCCTGGGTGCCTAGCAGGTCGGGGTCGAACGCCTTGACCGTCTGGGCCAGAAACGCCCTGCGCTTCTCCCAGTGGCCGGGGCCGTCCGCGGTGGTCCCACGCAGGATGTTGAAGCTCATCACCCTTACCGGCGGCGTGCTGTCCCCAGCCGCGGCGGTCAGTACGCCGCAGAGCGAAAACCCGACCGCCATCAAGCCAACGCGCCACGCCATGAGAGAGCCCTCGGTGAGATACAGGTCGCCGACAGTTTACGAGCCGGGGAAGTCAGGACAACAGCGCCAGGCGAACGAGGTCTTGCAACGTCGTCGCCAGCGGTGTACGACGATCCATGAAGGGATCCTCCCGCTGGCCAGGCGGGTCTTGTGAGCCAGACCCAACCTGATCGCAGGATGTCCCTCTATTTAGGGCAAATAACGTCCGGAGACTCTCAGTTTATTACTGGGAACGGACAGGATCATCCCAGCGCGGAGCGGTTTCGTCGCGCTTCAAAGCAGCGCGGCGAAACCGCTCCCAGAAAGGAACGACCATGAAAAGCACTGGCTCGCGCTTTGGTCTTCAACGCCGCGTTCTGGCGACCCTGGCGGCCGTCCTGCTCGGCTCTGGAACGATGCCTGCCGGGGCGGCGGAATGGTATGTCGCCCCGGACGGGACCGCGGCCGGCAAGGGCACCAGAGCCTCCCCCTGGGATATCGCCTCCGCCCTGGCGGGCAAGCAGTCGGTCCGACCCGGCGACACGGTGCTGCTGCTGGCGGGAACCTACCGACGCCGGCCGGCGGAGCAGTTCGAGGTGAAACTCGCCGGCGCCGAGGGCAAGCCGATTCATGTCCGCCCCGCCCCCGACCAGCGGGTCCGCATCGACGGCGGGCTGCTCGTTCAGAATCCATCGACCCATTTATGGATCTGGGATCTGGAAATCTTTGTCTCCGAGCCGCAGCCGCTCAAGCCGGTAGGCCCCGGCTCGCACCCGAAGGACTTCACGCGGCCGTGGGGCGGTCTCAACGTCACCGGGGGCAGTCACTGCAAGTTCATCAACCTCGTCATCCATGAATGCCGCCAGGGCGTGAGCTGGTGGGTCGGCTCGACCGACAGCGAGTTGCACGGCTGCCTCATCTACGACAATGGCTGGCCCGCCGTGGACCGCGGCCACGGCCACGCCATCTACACGCAGAACCAGAACGGCCTCAAGGTCATCTCGGACTGCATCATGACCGGCGGCCATTCCTACACGATGCACGCCTACGGCTCGAGCCGAGCCTTCGTCGATCACTACCTCGTCGAGGGCAACATCTGCTACAAGGCCGGCTCGTTTCTGATCGGCGGCGGCAAGCCGAGCAAGGGTATCCGCGTTCGGAACAATTACCTGCACGGCGTGTCGATGCGTATCGGCTACACGGCGCCGCACAACGAGGACTGCGAGGTCCACGGCAACACCATCGTCAACGGCGCCCTGGAAATCACGCGCTACAAGAAGGCCGACAAGAAGGACAACCTCGTCCTCGCCAAGGGGGCCAAACGGCCGAGCGGGTTCCTGCCGGTGCTTCGGCCTAACAAGTACGATCGGGACCGCGCCAACCTGGCCATCTTCAACTGGGATGGGCAGGCGATGGTGGACGTCGCGGCCGGCGCCTTTCTCAAGAAAGGCGAGGCGTTTCGGCTGCTGAATCCGCGCGATTTTTTCGGCAAGCCGGTCCTGGCCGGCACCTACGACGGCCAGCGGCTTCGCGTGCCGATGGCAGGTGAGTTCGCCGCGTTCGTCCTGCTCCGGGGCACGGCCGCTCGCCCATGAGCCCGATGCCTGCGCTACCGCGCCGCGGGCGGCTGGCCCGCGGCGCGGTAATGCGCGGTGATCTCCTTCGGGCTCAGGGCGCGGGCATGGACGGCCACCTCGTCGAGCTTACCCTCCCAGGTGGCAAACCGATCGCAGCGGCCGCCGACGAAGACGCTCGAGCAGCCGGCGGGCAGAGTAACCTCGCTCTCGCCGGCAATCTCCGGCCGGGGATTGCCGTTGAGATACACCCTGACCTTGCGGCCGTCGCGGACCAGGGCGACGTGATACCACGTTTTCGGCTGCAGCTCGGTGACGCCCGCCAGGCTCTGCCTGGCCTTGGTGCCGTTGACGAAGAGCAGCTTGCCCGCAGCGAGGTCCGTGCCGCCGAGGCCGAGATGATCCCCCGCCGCCTGGGTGTCGCCGTCGGCCCCGCGCGAGAACAGGTAGCCGGTGACGGCGCGGGCGTTGCTGGGCAGGCCATTCCACAGCCAGCCCTCGACGGTGTAGGTGCCGCCGAGCTTGTCGAGATTCGCCGCCAGCCGCCCGCCCGCGAAGTGGACCGCGCGGCTGCCGGCGCCCGTGGCGCCGTCGAGGTAGAACGCGAGGCCGGCCTCGTACCGGCCGGTGTGGCCGGTGCCCGTGGCATCCGCCGCGTGCGGACCGCCGAACTCGCCCAGGCGCCAGCAGGCCAGCGGTTTCGCAGCGAGCACCGCCCTGGTGTAAGCGCTCTCGGGCTCGACCGCCTTGCGCCGCGGCTTGCCGCTGACCGCTTCGAGCAGTTCCAGCAGGGTGGCCACGATCTTCGGTTCGGCCTGGACCTCCAGGCCGGCGGTGCGAGCGGGCCAGGTGGTGTAGCCGCCGAGCTGGTGCTGCTCGGGCGGCGGGATGTAGCCCTCCGAGCCGTTCGCCAGCTCGATGTTGAAGGTGGGCACCAGCGGGCTCTGGGCCTTGAGCTTCAGACCCGTGATACCATAGACCTCATCGGGGATCGCCGTTATCCCCAGAGCACCGATACGGAGCGCCTGCAAGCGCAGCTCGGCCGTGGGGTTCTCGTGGAGATGGACCTGCTCGAGGGCGTAGACCTCCGGGATGCTCTTCGGCAGCTTGCCCTTCATCTGGGCGATGGTCTTGCGTGCCCAGGCGAGGCGCTCGTCGCTGGGCGTGCGGCGGCGGAGTTTCAGCAGCGCCTCCTTCATCGCCAGCGGCACCCAGTCCTGGTACTGGATTGCCTGGTACGCCCGGTGCGCAACCTCTACCACCGCGGCCGCGAAGGCGTCCCGGTTGCGCTTCGGCGCGGGCCGGCCGTAGTTCATCCACATGAGATCGCCGCTGGTGCCCTGCGACATCATGGCGACGAAGGGCGGCGGGCCGCTCGCCTTGCCCAGCAGCTTTTCCATGCCTTCGGCGAACCGGCCGTAATAGTCCGCGGACAGGGCCGCCGAGCCGTAGTAGTGCATCGAGTAGTTGGCTAGCAGCGCCAGCGGCCGGCCGGAAGCCGATTGCACTGCCAGCAGCGACAGGTCCGGATCGACCGGGCCGGATGGGCCGATGGCATTGGGGTTCTGGTAGCCGGGGTGCAGGTTGGCGCGCACCGTCCGCCCGCCAAAGGGGTCGGTGAGCAGGCGGTCCGGGCGATAGATCCAGCGGCGGCAGTGGGTGTGCTCGAAGTCCTGCACGACGGTCCAGCCGAGGCGTGCCGGCTGCAGGTTCTTGACGGCCAGCTGCACGGCGCGCACGATCTGGGGGCCGAGGAAGCGCCGATAGCCCTCGTCGGCGCGTGAGCCCAGCGCGCCCATGACGGACGGAGCGCTGTGGGTGTGCGTGGCGGAGATGAGCAGGCGGTCGGCGGGAATGCCGGTGGTTTGCTGGGTCTGCTTGCGGACCTCGTCGAGGAGATCGCGCGGCATCATGCAGCTGTCCACGACCACCAGAGCGAGGCGGGTCGTGCCGTCGTCGAGCACGAGGCAGCGAGCGTGCAGGCGGTCCAGGGCAGCGCCGGCGGTCCCTTCGAGGAACCCGCCGTTGACGATCACCGGGAACTTCTCCGGGGTGATGTCCACAGCGGCCGCACCGGCGCGGAACGTTTTCGTCCCCGGCTCCTGGGCCGCCGGCAGGGCCGGCGCAGCCGTCAGGCAGAGGAGCACGGCCGGAAGAAACGCTCGAATGAGAAGAGAGGTTGTCATGCAGGAAGCCTCTGGCAGGAGCGGCCACCGTGGGTACTTGAACCGGGTTTCTACAGGCGCGGCAGCTCGTATCCCTTCCGTCGTGGGCGTGCAAGGAGGCGCGCTGCCTCGGCGTCGCCCGGGATGGTTTCCTTCTTGCCGTCCCAGCGCACCTTGCGCCCCGTCAGGTAAGCGATGTTCGCCAGGTGGCAGCACACGGTAGCGCGGTGGCTTTCCTCGAAGTCGAGCGGCGGCCGGCGGCGGTTCTTGACACAGTCCACGAACAGCCGCTGCCACGGACCATCGACCTCGTTGCCTGGCTGGCCGTCGCGCCAGCGGCGCGGATTGCGGGCGCTTTCCACGACCTTGACCGGGTTGGGCTCCTCGTACAGCTCGTAGCCGCTGCGGTCCAGCACCAGCGTTCCACGGCTGCCGTGGAAACAGATCCCGTGATGATTCAATCGACTTTGTACCGTCGGAAAGTTATTGAATCCACGATAGGTATAATGCATCAGGAAACCGGGGAACTCCCACGAGGCCTCGACCGTGTCGGGCGTGTCGGCCAGGTCGTTCACGACCAGCTTGCCGCCGGCGCAGCTGGCCGCGGTTGGCGTGGTTGCTTCCATCGCCCACAGGATGGTGTCGATGTGATGGATGGCCCAGTTGGTCATCATGCCGCCCGCGTAAGCGAACCACCACGAGTTGTTCAGCCGCGAGGGGTTGAAGGGGACCAGGGGTGCGGGGCCGAGCCAGCGGTCCCAGTGGGTTCCCTGCGGCGGTTTGCCGTCGGCGGCCCGGCCCACGCGCGCGCCGGTGTTGTGGTAGTTCCAGCACTCGACCAGGGCCACCTTGCCCAGCCGGCCGGAACGGATGAGGTCGCGGGCACGCTGATAGTGATCGCAGCCGCGCTGCTGGATGCCCATCATCGCCAGGACGCCGTGCTTGCGCGCCGCCTCGACCATGGCCCGGCCCTCGGCGACCGTGTGCGACAGCGGCTTCTCGACAAAGATGGCCTTGCCCGCCTGGGCGGCCTGGATGAACGGCCGGCCATGCCAGTGCTGCGTGGTGGCAATGACCACGGCGTCGATGTCCTTGCGCTCCAGGATGCGTTCGTGTTCAACGACGCGCTCCACCTTGCGGTTCCGGGCCGTCAGCAGCTTCGCCGCCTGCTCCATGCGTGGCTCGATGACATCGGAGACAACAGGGATCTCGACATCGGCAAATTGCTGCAGCACGGTGATCAGCTCCCGGCCGCGGCCGCCGCAGCCGATGACGCCGAGGCGCACGCGCTCCAGGGCCGGCGCCTGGCCGGACGCCCGCAGCATCGGCCCCAGCGCCACCGCCGAGCCAGCCGCCGCCTGCACGAACCGCCTGCGTTCGATCGCTCTGGCCATGAGGTGTCCCCTTTCGGATGATTCAGCGTTTCTCCAGCACGGGCTCCTTGCGCGCGCGCTCGTAGAGCTGGCGCCAGCGCGGGCTGCTGTCGTCGGGCAGGAGCCGCGTCGTCACGCCGCGCTCGAAGTAGGGCATGCGGCCGCGGTTGGCCGCGTTGAGCATGAAGTTCACGTCGGTGCTGGTGAAGTACATGTGCCGCCCATCCGGCCAGCGCGTCTCGATGAGACGCGGCGGGTCGGGCCGTTCCGGCGGCCGCTTCGTCCGGAAGCGCGCCAGCGCGTCGCGGTCCAGCTCGTAGCCGAGTCCGGGCCGGTCCGGCACCGCCGCGAAGCCGTCCTGAACCCGAATCGGCTCGCTCAGCAGGGTGTGCGTGTACAGTTGATGGCAGTTCACCGCCGGCCAGGTGGCGCGATCGAGCACCGCGCCGAAATGCAGCGAGAACGCCGCCGTCAGGCCGGTGCCGACGAGCTGCAGCCAGAACGGCTTGTCGGCCATGGCCGCCACCGCGCCGGTGCGCATCAGCGCACTGGCGCCGCCGCCGACCACGAAGCCGTCGCAGACGTCCTCCTTCAGGGCCGTCAGGGGCCGCGGACTGCCGTAGTGCATCGCCACCGGCACCGGCGTGGCCTTGCGGATCGCCACGTTGCCGCGGATGTCCGATTGCGGGATCGGCGTCTCATAGATACCGACCTGCGGCACGGCGGCCAGCGCCTTGAGGATCGGGATGCCGCGCTCGGCGTCGCGCAGCGTGTCGTTGAAGTCAAGCGCCAGCTTGAACTCGCGCGGCACCGCCTTCGCCGTCGCGCGCACCTGCTCCCAGACGTCGAACCAGGGTCTGCCCTTGGTCTTGTAGGAGCGGTAGCCCTGGCGGAACGCCTCGCGGCACTCGGCGGCCATGTCCTCCGCCGAGGTGTCGATGTTCCACCACGCCAGCGGGGTGCGCGTGTGGACCTGCCGGCCGAGCAGGCGGTGGACAGGCACCTCCAGGGCTCTGGCGACGGCGTCGAACAGGGCGATCTGCAGGCCGGCGCCGAGGGTGTCGTCCCACATCAACTCGGCGGCGTTGCGGCCGTGGACTCGCTTGAGGTCCGCGTCGGAGGAGGCACGCCAGGTGTAGTAGAGCAGATTATCGCCGCAACCGACGTGGCCGGACTGCAAATGGACCTCGAAGACGTCGGCCCACACCCAGTGGGGCAGCTCGCGGGCCATGTTGC
Organism: Gemmataceae bacterium; assembly: GCA_020847555.1. The sequence continues at coordinate 21,054 of JADLBT010000461.1, read as the reverse complement.
GTCCCGGCACGGGGCGGTACTGCAGCTGGACCGTGGTGCGCTCGATGCGGACGACGCGCAGGCCGCGGCCGGCGGCTGCCGGGGCCGCGGCGCCGCTGCCCGCCAGGCCCAGGCCAGCCAGGCCGGCCAGACCGCCTTTCAGGATGTTTCTTCTCGATAGATTCGCTCGCTTCATGGACGCGCGCTCCTGAACAGCCCCTGGCCGGTTCGCGACTCCAATCCTGTAATGTAGACTGGGTTTGCCGATTTTCAACGCCCGCACCCCACTACAATGAGAAGCAACTAAAAGGCCGTCGGAGCCGCGCACGCAGCGCAGCGGCGTGCGCGGCTCCGACGGCCTCTACCGGCCCCTGTATCAGGGAGGATTGCACGATGAAGGGTGATGCGAAGGTGATCTCGTATCTGATCCGTTACTTCCGCATCGAACTCACCGGCCACAAACAGTATCTGCTGCACTCCCGAGTGTGCGGCAACTGGGGCTTTCAGCGGCTCGCCCAGAAGCAGGCCGCGTACAGTGAGGAGGAGACGCACCACGCCGGACGGCTGCTGGAGCGCATTCTCTTCCTGGAAGGCAAGCCGGAGCTGGAGGACCATCGCACGATCGTCGTGGTCCCCTCGGTGCAGGAGCAGCTCGAGCTGGATCGGGATCTCATCGCCCAGGCGCTACCCCTGCTGCGCGAAGCCATCGAGCACTGCGTCAACTGCCGCGACGATGCCAGCCGGACGTTGCTCGAATACATGGTGGTCGATGAGGAGGACCATCTGCACTGGCTCGAGATGCAGCTCGGTCTGATCGAGCAGGTCGGGCTCCAGAAGTATCTCCAATTTCAGATGTAGTACGTGGCGCGGCAGGCCTGTTATTACCCCGGCGCGAAAGAACCGTACCCACCAGCCCGGAGCGCCCGCGCCGGGCGTCCAGAGTGCCCGTGCTCAGGGCGGGTTGCCCCTGTCCTGCGACTGCTTGCTGCCGCCGAGGCGCTCGCGCAGCTCGGCCACCTCGCAGCGCAGCCGCTGCAGCTCTTCCAGAAAGTCCAGCGGCATGTCCTTGGCCTGGCTGAAGAGCATCAGCATCGCCAGGCAGAAGCAGAGCCCGGCCACCCCGCCGACGGTGAGCCAGAGGACGACCCAGCTCCCCAGCAGCGCCCGCCCCTGGACCGGGTTGCAAAGCAGATAGCCGACGCCGATCAGGACGCCGAGACATCCCAGGAAGGACAGGAACTGACCGACCGAAAAGCAGAAGCGGGGGAACCCCTCGATCCGGGCGAGTTCGCCTTGCGCGGCACTCGACGGCGGCGCCGGCGCCCCATTACCCGGGGGCGCAGACGAACGCTGGCTCCCACATCGAGGGCAGCTGCTTTGCTCTACACCGTAGGCCGTCCCGCATTGTGTACAGGTAATCTGCATCGCTTGTCCGAAACACGGAGTCAACAAATCGGTAAAGTTGTATGGAGTCCTGCTTGCCGTTTCGGCGTCTGCAGCGCGCGCCGCAGCACGTTGTGCGTGATCTGCTGCACGCGGGCGTCCGGTCCGTGCGGGCGGCTCCAGTGGGACCACGGCAGCATGTGGCCCGGCGGTGCTCCCAGACCCTGCGACCAGAAGATCGTCGAGGCGTTGAAAACCATGTTGCCCTTCGGTCCGGGATAGATCGTCGCCGTCCACTGCTGCGGCCACACCTGGGCGTCGCCCCATCAGTGTTGTAGAGTCTTCCGCGGTCTTCTTACAGGGTGAAGCCAGCGGACCTGTGGACAAAGCGGCAACGGATGCCTGATCCGGTTGAGGGTGTCCGAGCCGCGTACGCAGCGCTGCGGCGTACGCGCTACCGGCCAAAACCCCATGACGCCGACGAGCCGCAAGCGTCAGCGACGGGCCTGTCAAAGCCCGTCACTGACGCTTGCGGCTCGTCGCGTTTGGTCCGGATAGCTGCTGTCCCTGTCAGCCGAAGAGCGGCAGCGGCGTGAAGTCGCCGCGGAGGATCGCGCGCGTGTCCTCGAACCCCATCCAGCTGCGCAGCAGCGTCGCGTAAACGGAGCGGAAATCCGTGGTCATGCGCAGGTTGCCGTTGTCCAGGTCCGTCAGGCTCGGGTGCTGCCCGTACAGCCCGCCCCGCACTCCCTTGCCCACGACGAACATCGGCGTCGCCGTGCCGTGGTCGGTGCCGCGGCTGGCGTTCTCCTGCACGCGCCGGCCGAACTCGGTGAAGACCATCACCGCCACGTCGTCGGCGCGGCGAATGCGCTCCAGATCCTCCATGAAGCCGCGCAGCGCGTCGGCCACATAGATCAGCAGCAGCTGATGCATTTCGGGTTGCGCGGCGTGGGTGTCGAAACCGCCCAGGCTGACGTAGTAGATGCGTGTCGGCAGGTCGGCGTGGATCAGGGCGGCCACCTTCTTCAGATCGAGCGTCAGGTCGTTGTCGATGCCGTAATCGACGCGCGTCCGGTACTCCAGGCAAGCCGAACGGACCCGGGCGGCCCCGGCCGTCGCGGTCCGCGCCACGGTGTTGACGTACGCCAGCGAGGCGTTGCGGGTCGGGTAGACCTGGCCGAAGCTCTCGAAGACGCGCTGCTGAGCGGCCGTGCCGAGGCGGGCGAACCGCCGGGGATCCTTGAAGACCACGGGAGCGTGCCGGGCGCTGGTGACGGCCAGCGTCTGCCGTGGTGTGATGTTGACGATGTAGCCCTCGCGCGGCGTCGGCTGATGGGCGTCGGCAAACCGGCCGAGCCAGCCGTACTGGTCGCGGCCGTGCGGCAGGGCGGTGTGCCACCACTCCATCGCGGTGAAGTGCGACAGGTTCGGCCGGGGGTAGCCGCAGCCATGCACGATCGCCAGCTTGCCGTCGCGGAACAGCGTGTGCAGGCCGGTGCAGCTCGGGTGCAGGCCGAACTCGTCGTTGAGTCGCAGCACCTGGTTGCGGGAGGCGCCCAGCCGCGGTCGCGCGCGGTAGTAGGCGTCATTGGCATACGGCACCACGGTGTTCAGACCGTCGTTGCCGCCCGACAGTTCCAGGACGACCAAAATCCGATTGGGGTGGCGCTCGCCGGCGCCGGCGAGCGCCCGGTTGGTCTGGGCCAGGCTGGCCTGGCAGAAGACCTCGGGCAGCGCTGCCGAGACGCCCAGCCCGTACAGGCCGACACGCAACAGGTCGCGCCGCGAGCAGGGGAGCCGGGGAATGTTGTTTGCCATGACAGTGGCCTTTCTGCAGTGGTGCGGCGAGGAACTCGGCGAGGAGCCCCTCATCCCAGCTGGTATTCCGGGGCGCTGAGGATCAGGTGGATCGTCCGCCTGAGGGCCGCAGGCAGGACCGGGTTGGCCGGGTCGAGGCGGTCGGAACGCAGCTCGTCGCGCAGGAACGCGACGATGGCCGCCCGGCGTTCGGGGGACAGTTCGACGCGCAAGAAGCGGCGGCACAGGGCATCGACGGCCTGGGGGACGGTGTCCGCCTTCGCGCCGTGCAGCAGGGTGAGGACTTCCACCGCCGCCGTGGTGCGCGGAATCGGCTTGACGCGGGTGTACGCCTCGACGAAGCCGTGGTAGACGCCGACGAACAGGTTGAACAGCTCCGAGGCTGCGAGCTGGCCCAGCTTGGATTTGGCGCCTTTCCCCGCGGTCGGCCCCTTGGTCTCCTCGGCGTCCTTCTTCTTCGGCGCCGCCGCGGTCTTGCCCGAAACGGGCTTGCCCTCGATGCGGGCCAGGTAGCGCTCGTAGTCGGGCACCGAGGCCGGTTCCATCCGACCGCTTTTGGCATTCCAGATGTGCGGCTTGAGTTCGTACTCGGGGTAGAGCAGAGGAATCTTGCCGAAGCCCTCGGGGATCACGCGGTCCGGCGGGATGTAGGAAGCGGGGTTGGGGAACAGCAGCGTGTGGACGTAGTTGCCGCGCGCCAGCAGCGTGGCCGGGTTGAGCCACGACCGGCCGGCGGGCCAGCCGGCGACGTTGGGCGGGAAGAACAGCACCTGGCCGAGTGTCTGGGTCGTGTCGGTGTAGTCGGGGATGCCCGGAACCTGCCGCAGGCCGAGCTTGCGCCAGGTCGAAACCAGGAAGTGTGTCGGCCCCTTGATCTGCGAGCCCACGGAAGGCTCGCTGTAGAAGTCGCGCGACAGGAAAATGGTCGTCAGCAGCGGCTTCAGCTCGTAGCCGTTGGCCGTCAGCACCCGGGCGAGCTGTTCGTTGACCGCTGGCGTGACGTCCTCGCGGACGAAGAAGCGGTAGAGCTTGCGGCTGAGGTGGCGCGGCGTGGCCGGCTGGCGGAGGATCGTGTCGATGGCGTTGTAGCCGTTGAAGCGGCCCTTCTCGCCCAAAAACTGCATCGTCCCCTCGTCGTGGAGCTTCGCGTCATCGACGAACTCGCCGCGGTCCTTGACGGTCACGATCGGCTTCATGGTCCAGCCGGTGAAGGCGCGGGCCACCTCGCGGATGTCCTTCTCGGTGTAGCCCTGTCCCTCGCCCATGCAGAATAGCTCCATCACCTCGCGGGCGAAGTTCTCGTTGGGCCGGGCCTTGACGTTGTCGCGGTTGTCCAGCCAGATCAGCATGGCCGGATCCTGGGCCACCGCTACCAGGAGGCTGCTGAAGTTGCCGTTGGCGTGGCGGCGCAGGGTCTGGATCTGCTCAAGCATCAGCTCGTAGTTGAGCACCTTTTCCTGGCTAGTGGCAAAGTGGTCGTGCCAGAAGAGAGCCAGCTTCTCCTGCAGCGGCCGCGGCGTCAGCAGCATGCGCTCCGCCCACCACTGGCCGGCGCGGCGCATCTCGGCGAACTCGCTGATGAACAGGGTAAAGAACTCATCGACGCCGGGCTGCAGCGGCCACTTGCCCTTGCGATAGATCGACACGCCATAGGCCTTGCCGGTGCGCGCCGCCTCGGGCGCCGCCTTCTGCAGGGGGATCAGTTTGCAGCCGTGGGGGTAGATGCCCGAGGGCTCGAAGGCGGGCAACCGGCTGTCGTCGCTGGCCTGGTAATCCACGAGGGACGCGACCGCCTGGGCAGGGGTCATGGCGGCGAGGCGGGCCACCTGTTCCGGCGTGCCGCCGAAGCCGGCCCGCTCGAGCAGGTGCGCGGCCCGGCGCTCGTTCCAGTCTTTGGCCGTGATCGGCGCCAGGTCATTGGCCCAGGATGGCGGTCCCGCGCCACCGGAACCCGTCGGCTCCGCGGCGCCGCCCCGGGCAACACCAGCGAGGAGTGCAGTAACCAGGATGAGCGGTTGCCGAATCAGCATACTCGGACCCTCCAGTTACGGGCGCAGTGTCCCGGCGTGGCGAAGCCACGGCCGCGGGGCCGACCGCAGTCCCGGCTCGTATGCGATAGTGGTATGTACTCCGCGATCCTGCCGGAAGTTTCGCGGCGGGCAGTCGGGAGGACTCGATATCCTGTCAAATAATGCTCCCTGGATCGGTAAAGCCTTCGAGAAGTTCCGCGGTCCCCAGGAAACCGCCCGGTCGCGACGAGCGACGGGACCAGACGCTCCTCGGAGCCCGAAGCCCACGGGTTACAACCCGTGGGCTTGAAACAGGTTCCCGCAACAGGCCAGGAGTTGTGTCCGCTCGCTCTAAAATCCTGCTCACCGTTTCGGCGTCTGCAGCGCGCGCCGCAGCACGTTGTGCGTGATCTGCTGCACGCGGGCGTCCGGTCCGTGCGGGCGGCTCCAGTGGGACCACGGCAGCATGTGGCCCGGCGGCGCCCCCAGACCCTGCGACCAGAAGATCGTCGAGGCGTTGAAGACCACGTTGCCCTTCGGTCCAGGATAGATCGTCGCCGTCCACTGCTGCGGCCGCACACCGCCTACCCACGCCGTACCGCCAGCCACCACCTCCAGGCCGCGGAGGTCGGTCGGCGGATCGCCGTGATACTCCCAGCCGATCAGTCCCGGCACGCGATCACCCTTCTTCATGCCGGTGCCCTCGAACATCCAGTGGTTCGGCCGCAGCACGATCCAGTCTCCGCCGCCGTTGACCGGCTCGACGTTGCGAGCGCCGATCAGGTAGCCCTCGTCGGGGCCGCGCTCGGGGAACGGGCCGTGCGTCTTCTCGCGCAGCTCGGCCCATTTGTACTTGCCGCCGTAGGGGCCGCCGCGGAAGGTGATCCGGTTCGGCCGCCCGTCGCTGCTCGCCTTCATCGGGCTGACCCAGCAGACGGCGTTCCCTGACAGAAACAGCAGGCTCACGCCCGCGTCACGCATCTTCGTGACGCTCTGGTAGGCGCGAATGTCCCAGTACTCGTCATGGCCGACGCTCAGGAACGCCTTGCACTTCAGGCCGCGCTCGGGGCTGTGCATGTCGCGGTTGGAGCAGTAGGTGCCGGTGTAGCCGTGCTGCTCGAGCCAGTAAGCGCAGGGGAACTCGAAGCACAGCCACTCGCCCGAGCCGATCGACTGCGGGTTGTCATAGATCTGGGCGTACTTGGCGTAGGGCCGGTCGAAGCTGACGTCGCTCCACGGCCCCTGATTGCCCTTGGGGTCGGTGTAGACCGAGTAGCTGTCGGGCCAGCGGTTGTAGGCCTGCCAGGTGTTATCGCTGCACTGGAAGAGGATCTCGGCGGGCCGGTCATCGCGGACAATGAAGACCACGTAACTCTGCCAGTAGGGTTGAGTGTCGTCCTCGGGCAGAGTGGTGAGCCGGCCCAGGTAGACGCCGCTGACCCAGTCGGCGGGGATCTTGACCTCGGCAGACGGTTCCCAGCGGCACTCGCGCACGCGCCGCGGCCCGACGGGCGGGACCGGCTGCGGCTTGCCCTGGAAGGGGCCGAGGGTGGTCATGAGGCGGGCGCCGCGACCGCCGTAGTAGCCGGTGCGGAAGATCTCGATCTTGAACCGCGCCGCGGGCGTGGTGCTGACCATGATCTTGAGCGTATCGCCCGCCTGCACCGACTGGTGCGAGCAGTAGCCCTCGATCGCCGAGGCGCGGAAGCCGCCGCTCTTGTCGAGGCGGACGCGCGTCAGCTGCCAGTCGAGGGCGCCGGGCTTGCGGTTCTCCTCCTGGATGGGGTTGGCGGGAGCGGCCTTGCGGTCCTGGGCCGCGGCCTGGCCACCGGCGGCCAGGACGGCGGCGACTGCCAGGAAGGCCCGCCCGACGCGACACGGCGCGCGGCGGTCCGTGGAGGGTTGGTTCATGGAGGATCTCCCTGTTTGGCTGGGCGTCGGCCTGTCAGTGTTGTAGAGTCTTCCGCGGTCTTCTTACAGGGCGAAGCCAGCGGCTCTGTGGGCAGAGCGGCAACTGGGAGGACAGAACCGATGAGCGCAGCAAAACTCTCCGAGGGGCGAGCCACGTTCAACGTCCCGCCGACGGTCCTCGTCGGCGCGGGGGCCAGCCAGGAGGCGGCAACCCAGGTCAAGCGCCTCGGTGCCGAGCGCGTCCTGCTCGTGACCGACACCTTTCTCGAACAAACCGGGCTGGCCGCGCGCCTCGGCGGACAACTCGAGCAGGCCGGGATCGGCGTTCGCGTCTTCAGCGGGGTGCAGCCGGATCCGACGGTGGCGAACGTGGGCGCCGGGCTGCGCGCCTTTCGCGAAGCCAGGGCCGATTGCCTGGTCGCCCTCGGCGGCGGCAGCCCCATCGACGCCGCCAAGGCCATCGGCATCCTGACGCAGAACCCCGAGCCCCTTGGTCAGTACGCGGGCTATCACCGTGTGCCGCGCCGCGGCGCTCCGGTCATCGCCATCCCGACGACGGCCGGCACCGGCAGCGAGGCGACCAAGGTGGCGGTCATCACCGACACCGAGCGCGGCGTCAAGATGATGATCCTCGATCAGCACCTGCTGCCCGCCGCGGCCCTGGTGGATTACGAGCTGAGCATGTCGATGCCGCCGGCGCTGACCGCCCACGTCGGCATCGACACGCTGACGCACGGCATCGAGGCATACGTCTCGCGCAAGGCCAACGCGCTGACCGATCCGCTGGCGCTGTCGTGCATCGAACTGTGCGCCCGCCACCTGACAACGGCGTATCGCGAGCCGGACAACCGCGCGGCACGGGCGGGGATGGCGCTGGCGGCGTGTCAGGGAGGCATGGCGTTCGCGAACAGCAGCGTGTGCCTGGTTCACGGCATGAGCCGGCCGATCGGGGCGTACTTCCACCTGCCGCATGGCCTGTCCAACGCGGTGCTGCTGCCGGCGGTGACACGCTTCTCGCTGGACGGGGCGACCGAGCGCTATGCCGCGATCGCCCGCGTGATGGGGCTGGCAGGGGCTGGGGATTCCGCGACGGCAGCAGCGCGGCAGCTGGCGGATGGGCTGGCCGCGCTCAACGCCCAGCTCGCCGTGCCGGCGCTGCGGGACTGCCAGGGGATGGAGCGGGCACGGTTCGAGCAGCTCCTCGCGCGGATGGCGGAGGACGCCCTGGCCTCCGGGAGTCCGCAGAACAACCCGCTGGTGCCGACGCCGGCACAGATTCGCGAACTGTACCTGGCAGCGTGGTAAGGGCTGGCGCACGGATAACCTGGTCCGAGCCCCAGGCGTCAGCAAGGGGCGAGACTTCTCCCGCACTGACGCCTGGGGCTCCGAAAGCGTTTTGGCCGGTAGTCCTTACGCAGGATTGTTCACGCAAGGCAGTCGAGCAGCGGCCATTGTTGTCCCAGCACCCTGGCGCTGGGAATGCGCAGCCACCTTTCCAGGAGCGTGGCGTAGAGACTGCGGAAATCGGTGTTGAAACGGAGTCCGCTGCCGGTCGGCAGCAGGTCGCTTTCCCGCAGGCTGGGATGCCGGCCGTGCATGCCGGGCTTCACTCCTGGCCCGAAGAGGAACTGAGCGGCAGCGGCGGCGTGATCGGTGCCCCTGTTGCCGTTTTCCTTGGCGGTGCGGCCGAACTCGCTGATGGTGCAGAGCAGCACGCGCCTGTCCTGTCCCTGCCGCCTGAGATCTCGCCAGAAAGCGGGCAGGGCGGCCCCCAGTTCAGCCATCAGCATATCGTGCCGCGGCTGCTGATTGCTGTGGGTGTCGAACTCGAGCCGGCCATCCCGGCCGGTCCAGTAAATGCGTGTCGAAAGGCCGCCCGTGATCAGGCTGGCAATGGTGCGCAGGTTTCGGCCATAGGTAGAATTAGGATATTCGACCCTGGGTTTGTAGGCGGTAGCCAGCCGGTGGATCTCATCCGCCGCGGTATTGGCCGTGACGGCCGTGGTGGTGATCCACTCCAGTACCCCCGAGCCCGACCTGGCACCGGGCTGGTTGAGCTGCCGGTACACCGTGGCCTGCTGGGCATTGTCGGCACCGCCATAGCCGAACGACTCGGCAGGGTTGAAGAGGATGCCGGAATGCCTGGCCCCGCGCAGGGCCAGGGTGGCGCCGTTGTTGGGGCCTACCGCCACCGCCAGCTTGGGATCCTGGCTGCGGGGGAAACCGATGTCGCAGGCCCGGCCGACCCAGCCATGCGGCACGCCCTTGCCGCGCGTGTCCGCCATCATCCAGATGTTGGTGGATTCAAAATGGCTGAAGTTGGGATTGGGATAGCCAACGCCCTGCACTGCGGCGAAGAGCCCGTCATCCAGCAACTCTTTCCATCCCCTGAGGTTGAAATGAAACCCCAGCTCGGCGTTGAGCTTGATGACCCGGTTCTCATCGATGCGCGTGGCGGCCTTGCGATACTGGTAGTATTCCCGGTGTCCGTAAGGGACCAGGGTGTTCATGCCGTCGTTGCCGCCGTCGAGCTGCAGAATCACGAGGATGCGCTGGCCCGGCTCGGCGCGTGGTGCGGCCAGGGCCGCGCGGACCAGAAAGCTGGGCAGGGCCGCGCCGATCCCCACCACGCCCAGGCCGCGCGTCAACAGTTCCCGTCGAGTCACGATTCCTGGAGTTGTCATTGGATCGCCTCCACTCTCCTATTCCAAAGATCGGTGCCGAAGCGGTTTAGCTCACCTGATACTCGGGCGAACTCACCAGCAGGATCATCAGCGCCTGCAGCCGGGCATTGATCCGCTCGGCCTGTCCGGCCCATTCCGTGGACGGCGGCAGGGGGCCGAGGAACTCGATCAGGGTTTGCCGCTTCGCCGCGGTCAAGTCGGTCAGCAAGCAACGCCTGACCAGGTGGTCCACGACTGCGGCGGAATCCTTGAGCTTGTGGTCCTTCAGCAGGGCCACGAAGTTCACCTTGCAGTCCTTGACCAGCTTGGCCGTCGCGGTGTAGCGAGCCATCAGCAGGTTGGTGTTGATCCAGTCCCGGCCGCCGACCCAGCCCGCCACGTTGGGCGGATCGAACAGACTTTGGCCCATGCTCGCCAGGAGGAAGCGGATGTTCTGATAGGTCTGCGTGTTTCCAGGAATGCTCAGGGACTTCATCGTGCCGGCCAGCAGGTCCACGGGACTCTTGACCTGCGCGGCCATCGTCCGGGAACTGTAAAACTCCTCGGAGAGGAAAAGGTTCTGCAGGAAGGGGCGAATCCGGTAGCCGTTCTCGCGCAGCACATGGGCCATCTTGTCGAGCACTTCGGGCTCCGGCTCCCAGTAGGCGAAGTACTGCCACAGCCGCTTGGCGATGTAGCGGGCCGTGGCGGGATGCGCGAGCATGATATCGACGGCCTCATGCGGCCCCCAGTTGCCGGTCTTGCCCAGGAGCGTCTTGGGACGGGTGTCATGCCGCGTCTGATAGAAGCGGTACTGCGAGGCATAATGCTCGTAGGTGGCTCCCGTCAAGGCCCGGGTGTTGCCGTCGCGCACGTCCTTCTCCGTGTAACCATCCTTCCGGTGCGCGGCGCTGTTCTCCTCGCCCATGGTGAACAGTTCGAGCAACTCCCGGCCGAGGTTCTCGTTGTTGTTGCCCTTGACGTTGTCGTCGTTGTTGAGATAGCGGATGATCCCCGGATCCTGAACGATACCGTGCGTCAGGGCATCGAAGTTGTCGGCGTAGCGGCGAAACAGGTTGTTCTGCTGATACATCATGTAAGCATCGCCCAGAGTGCGATAGCTCGAGACGAAGTGATTGTGCCAGAAGAGAACGAGCTTCTCTTCCAGGGGTCGGGGCGACTCGAGCAGGCGCTGCACCCACCACCGCACCATGGCCGCGTGCTGATTGACGTTGCGTGTGCCGTCGTCGTCGCCCAGCTGATTTTTGGCCTCGACGTGGAGGCGATCCTCATAGGCGAGCGGTTTTTCCCACGACGCGATGCCCAGTTCAATGTTGGCCGCGGGGCGCTGGTGGTACTCGACGAGGAAGTTGACGGCACTGTGCGGCCCCATCTTGACCAGCCGCTCGATGGCCTCGGGGCTGCCGCCAAAGCCGGCCCGGAACAGGAGGTGGCGCGCCCTGGCATAATCCCATTGCTTGCTGGTGATGGGTTTAAGGCCGCCCAGAGCAAGGGCATGGGCCTGGGCCGCCGCATCCTGGGCCTTGATGAGGGCGGCGGTTTTCTCGGCGACCACCTTCTGGGCCGCTGCTTTATTTTTAGGCGGTTTCTTGGCGGCCAGCGCCCTGTCGGCGCTGAGTTTGGCCTGCTCCGCTTCCCGGACGACCAGGCGTGCGGACCAGGCCTGCTCGGCGAGCAAGGTTTGCCGGGCGGCGTGGAGCCTGGCCCTGGCGGCCTTGAGAGCGGCGGTTGTTGCGGCCAGAGCCTCCTTGCCGGCCTTGTCCTTTTCCGCCTGAGCCAGGGCCTGCGTGGCTTTCGCGGCGGCCTGTTCCGCGGCCGTCGCGTCGGTCCTGGCTTTCTGTAATGCCGCGGCCGCTTTATCGAGCGACTGCCCAGCGGTGAAACGCGGGAAGCAGAGGCCAATCCCGATAAAAAAGATAATCACGGTATTTTTTATCATGATTGGCCTCCTTCGATAAGCTCGTGGCTCTGGGGTGATGATCCAGAAACTCAATATATCGAGGCTACTTTCCTCGGGCCAGTCCGAGGGATGCCGTGCGGTCCGGCGGCCAACCGTGCCCGGTCACGGCGACGGCGGCATGCGGAGACAGCCAATGCGCTCGGTGGCGATGACCACGTTGTCGAAGTAGACCTTCTGCGGGCGCTCCGCGGTGTACTTCGCCGGCAGTCCGTGGTAGTACACCTCCAGCTCGAAGACGGTGATGCGCAGCTCCGGCACGCGCCGGAAGCGCAGGCCATCGCGGCGAAGGGCCAGTTCCCCATCGACCCACAGTTCCTCGACGCCGTCGGCCCGCAGCGGACTCACTGAGTTCAGCTTCATGCGCCGTTCCAGGCAGTACCAGCGCCCGACCTGGATCCGCTTCTTCTCGCTGGCGGTGGGCCGGTAGTCGTCGCCCCAGGGACTCTTTTTATCCATGTGGTAGCTGTAAAAGCCCCAGTGCAGCTGGCCGGTGCGGGTGTCCGGGTAGGGCTGCAGGCCCGAGTAGAAATAGCCGCGGGCGGTGACGTCCGGCGTGTTGGCCATGCCGACCCACCAGGAGCCCGGGCGCGTCAGGTCGCGGCCCCCCAGGTTCGCGCCGTGGTTGCGTTCCGGGCCGTAACCGTCGTCGAACTTCTGATAATACCGGATGTGGATTTCCTCATAACCGGCCCCCTTACCCTCCTGGGCGCTGCGGTAGTTTCCCAGGTGCTTGCGCAGCCCGGCGGAGTTGGGGCTCCGGTGGTGACAGGCCAGCTGTAGCACGTTCTTGCCCGGCAACTCCCGGTCGCCCGCGCTGACCTTGCCCGCCACAACCAGCGTTTGCCGCTGCCCCGGCTTGTCGCCCTGGCGCACGCCGTCCCAACTCCCGGGCGGCACCTTCGCCGTGCCCGTCTCCCAGGCGTCGAAATTGTCGGCGAAGATCACGCGCGGATCCTTGCCAATGCCGCTGTCGTTGGGATACTTGGCAGCGAGGCCCGCCGCCAGGGCGGGCGGTCCTGCCGGCGCCGCCGGGCCGGACCGTTGCCCCAGAGCGACCACCAGAATGACGGCGGCGAGGGTACAGCCGATTCGTGTGCGGCTCACGGGTTACCTCCCCTGGTTGCTGGTTTCTGAGCCCAGTGTTCTTATAGTCAAGCCGTGTGGCTTCTTCCTCTGCCGCTTGTGGTTTAGCAGGCGGAGGGCCAGGCCGCAAGCGGCGCGCAGGGGAAGTTCTCGACCGAGGCAAGCGATCGCGTTCACGCCACGCGGCGCCGAGGAGACCTTTGCATGAGAACCCCACGATCGGTGGCCGCCGCCCTTCCTGCCGGCCTGGGACTGGCCCTGCTGTTCGGCCCCCTGACGGTCGCGGCCCAGATCCCCGTGGCCAGGGACGCGCCGCCGCCGCGCGCTCCCGAGGAAGCACGCAAGCTCTTTCAGCTGGCCAGGGGGCTGCGCATCGACCTGGTGGCCAGTGAGCCGCTCCTGGCCGATCCGACCGACCTGGCCTTCGACGAGCGCGGCCGGCTGTTCGTGTGCGAGCTGCACGGCTACAACCTGGACGGCTACCTCGACATCGTCGAGCTGAACCGGACCGGCGTGCTGGACCGGCAGGTGCGCCGCATCCCGGCCAGCGCCAGGGCGAAAGCGGCGGCGGCGAAGGAAACTTACGGCACCGTCAAGCTGCTCGAGGACAGCGACGGCGACGGCCGCATGGACCGCGTCAAGGTCTGGGCCGATCGTCTGCCGCCCTGTTACGGCATCCTGCCGTGGCGCGGCGGCCTGCTCGTCATCTGTGCCCCGCACATCCTCTACCTGGCCGACCGCGACGGCGACGGCCGGGCCGAGGTTCGCGAGGTGCTCTTCACCGGCTTCCAGCGGGCACTGCTCGAGCGGGGCATCAACAGTCCGCGCCTGGGCCTGGACAACTGGATCTACGTCTCCGCCGGCGGCGGGGGCGGCACCATCACCGGGCCGCGCCTGCCCCGGCCGGTGCGTCTCGGCAACACCGACTTCCGCTTCAAGCCCGACGGCAGCGCCCTCGAGCCGATCACCGGCAGCAACGGCACCTTCGGGCTGGCCATGACGGACTTTGGCGATCGTTTTCTCCTCGGCACCTCCCAGCACGCGCTTTACGTCGTGCCGCTGGAGCATCGCTACCTGATGCGCAATCCCTTCGTGGCGGCGCCGGCGCCGACGGCCAATGCGGCCGGCTACGATCGCGTCTACCCCACCAGCAAGCCGGATCCGTGGCGGCTGCGGCGCAGCCAGGATCCGGCGTGGGTCAAGTTCTACGGGAGCCACGAGACGACGCCCAGCGGCTATTTCACCTCTGCCTGCGGGCAGATGATCTACCGCGCTGCCGATCTCCCCGAGCCGTACCGCGGCAATCACTTCTGCTGCGACCCGGCCAACAACCTCATTCACCGCAGCCTCCTCGAGCGCGACGGCGCCGGCTTCAAGGTGCGCCGCGCCCCCGGGGAAGAGCAGCGCGAGTTCCTGACCTCGACCGACCAGTGGTTCCGGCCCATGAACCTCGTCACCGGCCCGGATGGGGCCATCTACGTCGTCGATTTCTACCGCGCGATCATCGAGGACTACTCGGCGATTCCGCGCTTCCTGCAGCAGGAATACGTCAACAGCCTGATCGCCGGTCATGACCGCGGCCGGATCTGGCGCATCGCTGCGGAAGGCGCAGCGCGGCCTGTCCCCTTCGACCTGGCGCGCGCCAGGGTGGATCAGCTGATCGATCATCTGAGCCACGCGAACGCCTGGCGGCGCGAGACGGCCCGGCGGCTGCTGCTCCAGCGCGGCGACCGGGCCGCGGTCGCACCCCTGGCCGAGCTGGTGCGCAAGGGGCGGACGCCACAGGCACGGCTCGAAGCCCTCTGCACGCTCGATGGCCTGGGAGCGCTCCAGCCTGCCGACGTCACGCACGCGCTGGGCGACACCAGTTACGGCGTGCGCGTCCATGCCCTGCGCCTCGCCGAGCGCTGGCTCGACACCAGTGCTGCCCTCCTGGACCGGACCCTCGCTCTGCGGAAGGATGACGATCCGCGCGTTCGTTTGCAGCTGGCCCAGACGCTCGGCGAGAGTCGCGGCCCCCGGGCGCTGGAAGGGCTGGCCCAGCTGGCGGCCGAGCGCGGCCAGGAACGCTGGATGTCGGCGGCGCTTCTCAGCTCGGCCGGCGACCGGACCGATGCCCTGATCGCCGCGCTGTTGAAGCGAACGCGGGCGGCACCGGAAGCCCTCGCCCTTCTCCGCTCGCTGGCCTCCACCGTGGGCGCGCGCCGCCACGAGGGGCAGCTGAGCCGGGTACTCGATACGGTCCTGGCGCTGGACAGGCAGGACCGAAGTCCGGTGCCAACGGCCCTGCTCGATGGGCTGATCGAGGGACTCGGTCGCGGCAAGGCGACGGCCTTGCAGGGCGAGGCTGCCCGCGAGGCGGTGCAAAAGCTGCTCACCAGCAGCTCGGTGGAGGTGCGCCAGCGCGGGCTGCGGATTGCCGGCCTGGTCCGGCTCGCCGAGTCGGCAGCCATGCGGGCCGCCTGGGCCGCGGCGGTGAAAACCGCTGGCGATGCGGGCCGCTCGCTTCCGGAACGGCTCGATGCCGTGTCGCTCCTGGGCGCCGCGCCCTGGTCGCAGCAGCTGGTGCTCAAAAACCTGCTCGATCCGCGCCAGCCGGTCGAGCTGCAGCTCGCGGCCGTCAGGGCGCTGGCCGCCGCCGATCATCCCGACGTGGCCGCTCTGCTCGTGGCTCCGTTTCTGACGCTGTCGCCGCGCGTGCAGGAAGCAGTGACCGACGCCCTCTTCGCCCGGCGCGATCGGCTGCCCGGGCTGCTCGACGCCATCGAGCGGCGCACGGTCCCCGCGGCGAGCCTGAGCGCCCTGCGGCGCGTGCAACTCCTGGACGACAGCAATGCCGACATTCGCCGCCGTGCCCGCGTGCTCCTGGCTGGTCGCACCGACGACGATCGCGCCGCCGTGCTGAAGCGGTACGAGAAGGTTCTGGCCATGACTCGCGACGGCCAGCGCGGCCGGCTGGTGTTCGAGAAACACTGCAGTAAATGCCATCGCCTGCACGGCCAGGGCTTCGAGGTCGGTCCCGACCTGGCCGGCGTCAAGAACCGGGCCGATGCCACGCTGCTGGTGGACCTGCTCGATCCGAGCAGCCTGCTCACGCCTGGCTACACGGTCTACACGGTGGCCACGCGCGACGGCCGGCAGTTCACCGGCGTGCTGACCGCGGAGACGGCCACCAGCGTCACGCTTCGCCGCGAGCAGGGCGCCAGCGATACCATCCTGCGCCGGGACAT
This sequence comes from Gemmataceae bacterium, assembly GCA_020847555.1. The sequence goes on along the minus strand of JADLBT010000461.1, from coordinate 4,994 downwards.
CGAGGAGATGAAGGCGTCGAGCCGCTCGATGATGCCCGACGGACTGGAGAAGGAGCTGAGCTTGCAGGACGTTGCGGACCTGATCGGCCACCTCCGCGAGGCTGTCGGCACGGCCGCGCCGGGGCTCGTTCTGTTCGAGGATGAGCCCGAGCTGGTGGCGGCGCTGAAGGAAGGCGGCGGCCAGGTGGCGCTGTCCACGACGGACCGCTTCTCGGGCCAGGCGGCGCTGCGGGTCAGTCCGCCGCAGCGGCACTCGCCGCGCATCGCCGGCTGGCACCATCGTATTGTGGAGAAACCGGAGCCGGGACAGTACCGTTATCTGCGCTTCGCCTGGAAGTCCGCCGGGGCTTACGGCATCATGCTCGAGCTGGCGGCCGGCGGCGCCTGGCCGCCGGCCGACAAGCCTCTGCGCCGCTATTACAGCGGCAAGAACACCACCGGCTGGCAGGCGGTGCGGATCGCTCCTGGCGCCCCTGCCCAGTGGACGGTGGTCACCGTGGACCTGTGGAAGGACTTTGGCGCCTTCACGCTCACCGGCATCGCCCCGACGGCGATGGGCGGTGATGCCCTGTTCGACCGGATCGAGTTGCTGCGGTTCCTGCCGGACCCCTTGTCGGGAAAGAAGCGGTGAACCGCTCGCCTCACGGTTTTTTCCTGTCGAAGCTCGGCACGCGAAGCTGCGCGCCCCCCTTCAGCGCCGACTGGTGGGCGACGATGCCGGGGACGGTCATGGCCAGCGATTCGTACAGATCGATGGCCGGCTCGCGGTTCTCCCGCAGGGCGGTGATGAACTCGTGCGTCAGGAACGGATGCGAGCCGCCGTGCCCGCTATCGTGGCGCATCTTCTCGGGAACCTGGGGCCAGTAATTCGGCAGGCCCGTCCACTTCGGCGCGCCCGGACCCTGGATGCGGAACGGCTGACCTCCCGAGGTCGGCATGTAGAACGCCAGCCGCGTGCCGAACCACTGGGCCCGCTCGCCGTCGGCGATGCCGTCCCAGAAGATGTTGCAGCGGCAGATGTGGCCGCGATTTGTCTTGAACAGGGCCGAGTTCACGTTGAAGGGGTTCTTGTAGACGTTGTCCTTGAGCGTGCTCTCGTCGGGACAGCCCCAGCCCAGGCACGACACCTCCGTCAGCCGCTCGCCGGTCACGCCCACGAGAAAGCCGGTCGAGTGCGTCGGGTACAGCATGGGCGGATAGCCATAGCGCCAGGTGCGCTGGCCCTTGTAGTAGGACAGCGAACTCTTGGCCCCGCACACCTTGGGGTGGTAGTACTCGACCTCGCTGTAGAACAGCTCGCCGAACCGCCCTTCGCGGTGGAGTTGGCGGGCGGCAATGCAGTGATGGCGATAGTAGCTGGTCTCGGCCATCATGTATTTCAGGCCGGTTTTCTCCTTGATGTCCTTGAGCCGGGCCGCTTCCTCGAGGGTCAGACAGGCCGGCACCGCCGAGATCACGTGCCAGCCGCGCTCCATGCACAGGCGCACATGACGCTCGTGATTGGGCGCCTCGGTGAAGATGGCGACGGCGTCGATGTCCTTCGCCCTTTTGAGCATGCTCTCCAGCGAGTCGTAGACCGTATCGCAGCGATAGCGCTTGCGCAGGGCGTCGCGGCGCTCCGGACGCAGATCGCTGACCCCGGTGACGACGCAGCCGGGATCCTCGTGCCAGTGGAAGGAGTTGCCGAAGCCGCCGCCGACGACCGCGATGCGGATCTTGCGCTCGTCGGGGGCCGGCGCGGCCCGGGCCTGGTCCGGCAGCAGACTGCTCGCCGCCGCGGCACCGAGAGCCGCCGCCGGCGCCTTCCTGAGAACGTCCCGTCGTGTTGGCCGCCCGCGCTCCATGTTCCACCTCACTGATTGGTGTCAGGCAAAGCCCACCGACTGCGGTCGGTGGAGGTTCCTTGCCCCTCTTGTGGCACACCCTCGTCCCTGCACTGGGCCGGAGTCAAATCACCCCGCCGCGATATTTTACCGAAACCCGATAGAATGGCGCCTGTTTAACTACTATAAACCCCATCTTGCCTGCATGATCTGGTGAGGGTCGCTGCGCCATGAAAACCGCCAAATTCCTGGTGTTCGCTGCAGTTACGGCGCTGATGCTCCAGGTGGCCTGGGCTGCGGATCAGCCCGGGGCCGCTCCTGGCAGCGGCATGGCTCCGTTGCCTGACAGCGCCTGGAACTATGACCAGGCCCGGCATTTACTGTTCCGTGCCGGCTTCGGCGGCACGCCCGAGGAGGTGGCCCGGCTGCATGCGCTGGGCCTGCGCAAGGCCGTGGACCACCTGGTCGATTACCGCAGCCAGCCCGACGTTCAGATCCCCTACCCCGCTGGCCTGACGACGCTGGCTCCCGCGGAGTTCGTCAAGGTCAGCCAGATAGCCCGCCCCAGGATGCTCAAGCCCTTCAACAAGAAGGGCGACAAGGGACTGGTCCACGAGGTCCGCCAGTGGTGGGTGCGACGCATGGTGCAGTCGCCGCGGCCGCTGGAGGAAAAGCTGGTCCTGTTCTGGCACGGCCACTTCGCCACCGAGTACCGCACAGTGCGCAACAGCCATGCCATGTTTCTGCAAAACCAGCACTTCCGCGATCATGCCGCCGGCAACTTCGGCCAGTTGCTGCGCGGCCTCCTCCGCGACGCGGCCATGCTCCGCTACCTCGACAACGACGCCAATACCAGGAACAAGCCCAACGAGAACCTGGCCCGCGAGATCATGGAGTTGTTCAGCATGGGCGAGGGCCAGGGCTACACCGAGAAGGATATCAAGGAGGCTGCCCGCGCCCTCACCGGCTACACCTTTAACAAGAAATCCCTGATGCCGCGCTTCGATCCCGCGCTGCACGACACCGGCGTCAAGACGATCTTCGGCCGGACGGGCAAATGGAACGGTGAGGATCTGGTCCGGCTCATCCTGGAGCAGCCGGCCACGCCGCGTTTCCTTGCCCGCAAGCTCTTCACCTACTTCGTCCACGAGGAGCCGGACGAAGCCCTGGTCACGCAGCTGGCGAAGATTCTCAAGGACAGCAAGTATGAACTGGCTCCCCTGCTGAAGGCCATTTTCCTCTCGCAGGAGTTTTACAGCACTCGTTCCGTGGGCAGACAGATCAAGGATCCGGCCCAGCTGGTCATCGGCACGGTCCGCACCCTGCAAATCCAGAACACCAATCCCGTCGTCCTGGCCCATGCCATGCTGACCATGAACCAGGAGCTGTTCGATCCGCCCAACGTCAAGGGCTGGGACGGCGGTCAGGCCTGGCTGAACACCACGGCGCTGTTTGCCCGCAACAACTTTGCCGCCACACTGATCGGTCAGGGCACCGTCCCGGTGCCCAAGCAGCCCAAGGCAGGCAAACCGATCAAGGTTGGCAAGAAGCGCCTGGCCCAGGCTCTGGCCAATGCTCCGGACCTCGTCCAGATGCTGCAGGCGAACAAGATCGAAACCGCGGCCGGCGCACTCGACTACTTCAGCAAGATGCTGCTGGCCGTGCCCCTGGCCGAGAAGAGACGGGCCGAGGTGCTGGCCCATCTCGGCCAACTGCCGCCGGCGGCCCGCTGGCCCGAGCAGCGCACGGAACTCAACCAGCGGTTCCGGGAGGTGCTCGTGTTGATCATGACGGCGCCCGAGTATCAGCTAACGTGAGTCCCGCCCACGGAGTACGTGGGCGTGTCGGCAAAAACCCGCAACTGCTTCTCCGGGAGACTGTGCGATGTCCGAGACTCGTATCGTGACCCGTCGTGAGCTGCTTCAGGGGCTAGGCGTGATCGGCATCGGGGCGGCGCTGCCGCAGTTCCTGGTGCGGACCGCCCTGGCCGGCCCGCAGGCCCAGCCTGGTCAGAAGGCCCTGGTGGTCCTGCAGCTCAGCGGCGGCCACGACGGCCTCAGCGCTGTCGTGCCCTACCGCAACGACCACTACGCCCGCTACCGCACCGCCACGCGGCTCACGGCCAATGCCGTCCTCCGCGTCAACGACGACATCGGCCTGCACCCCAACCTTCGCGGCTTCAAGGATCTGCTCGACCAGCGCGCCCTGGGCATCGTTCAGGGCGTGGGCTACCCCAATCCCAATCGCAGCCATTTCCGCTCGATGGACATCTGGCACAACGCCGAGAATACCAATCGCTCGGTGCCGGGCGGCTGGATCGGCCGGTACTGCGATCACGCCTTCCGCGGCGTCCAGGATCCGGCCCTGTCCCTGGCCATCGGCGGCGACAAGGTGCCGCGGGCCATTCAGGGCCGCGAGCACCCCGGGCTTAGCCTGCACCAGCTCGAAGCCTATCGCTTCCTCGCCACGCGCAGCAATCCGCGCCTCGGCCAGGCCTACAGCCGTATCAACCAGGCGACCCAGGGCAGCGAGGAAACCCTGAGCTTCATCGAGCGGACCTCCGTCAATGCCAACGCCAGCAGCGAGGCGATCCAGCGGATCATTGGCCAGCGGTCCAGCGGCGCCACCTACCCGGCCACGCAGCTGGGCAATGCGCTGAGAACCGTGGGCGCGCTGCTCCGGGGCGGCCTGAGCACGCGGGTCTACTACGTTTTCCAGGGCGGCTACGACACGCATCGGGGCCAGAAGGTCCGCCACGACCGCCTCATGACCGACCTGGGCGAGGCGATGGTTGCCTTCCAGCGCGACCTGGCCCAGCAGGGCAATGCCCAGCGCGTCCTGACCATGGCCTTCAGCGAGTTCGGCCGCCGGGCTCGCGAGAACGGCAGCCAGGGCACCGATCACGGCACGGCCGGACCGATGTTCCTCTTCGGTCCGGGGGTCAGGGCTGGCCTGCACGGCAGGCATCCGAGCCTGGCGCCGGCGGACCTGGTCAACGGCGACATGCGGTATCAGGTTGACTTCCGCAGCGTCTACGCGACCGTGCTGCAGCGCTGGCTCAATACCCCCAGCGTCCCGGTGCTGGGACAGCAGTTCCCGCTCCTGGACTGCCTGGCCTGAGCGCCGGCTTCCTGAAACCCGCGAGCCCGACGCGCCAGCGAGGCGGATCTT
>JADLBT010000460.1 GCA_020847555.1 Gemmataceae bacterium | reverse complement strand
CACCGAACCTGTTCGCCGCCCCAGGAACGACCGGAAGCGCGGTTGGGAGAGTGCCAATCGAGGTGCGCCGCGGGAACAACGACAGTCCCATCCCCTGGCTCCTCACGGCGGCGGCCGGGGCGGCCGGGGGCGGCGCAGTCGCGCTGTCTGCCCAACCGGCCTGGCGCCGGCTGCGGAGGTCGCGGCGTGGCCGTTGAGCGCCTGCAGAAGATCCTGTCGAACGCGGGTGTAGCGTCCCGCCGGGTCGCTGAGGAGCTGATCCTCGCCGGGCGGGTCGCGGTCAACGGCGCGGTCCAGCAGACCCTGGGCGCGCGCGCCGACGCGGAGAGCGACGAGATCACCGTCGACGGCGTGCCCGTCCGGCGGGAGCGATACCGCTACTTTGCGCTCAACAAGCCGCCGGGCTTCGTCGCAACGGCGAGCGACGAATATGGCCGAGAGACAGTGCTCGACCTCGTGCCCGTCGGCGACGTGCAGCTGCATCCGGTCGGGCGGTTGGACATGGAGAGTGAAGGGCTGCTGCTGCTGACGAACGACGGGCACCTGACCGGCCTCCTGACTCATCCGCGGTATGAGGTGGAGAAGGAGTATCTCGTTGGCATTGACGCTGCGCTTGCCAAAGCCGACCTGCAGCGCCTGGTCCGGGGCGTCATGTCGGACGGTGAGCGGTTGCGTGCCGTTTCGGCGGCAGTCGCCAGCGCGCCGGCGCCGCGTGCGGGCGAAGAGCCACCGTCGGCGCCGGCGTGGGTGGTGATGGTGTTGCGGCAGGGGCGAAACCGCGAGATTCGCCGGATGATGGAGGCGCTGGGGAGACGCGTCCGGGTTCTTCGCCGCGTGCGCGTCGGCCCGCTGCACCTCGGTGGTCTCGGGCTCGGGGCATTCCGGGAGCTGACCGACGCCGAGGTGGAGGCGCTGTACACGGCGGGCAAAGCCGCCGCCGCCCGCCAGGGGGCCGCGTCCGATGTGCCGTAGCTGCTGATCTCCTACGATGCGGGGCGATGAGGGTGCTGCCTTCCCCGATTGCGATCGACGGTCCGGCCGCGTCGGGTAAGACGAGCGTCGGGCAGGCGCTGGCGCGGGCGCTTGGCTACAGCTTCCTCGACACCGGCCTGATGTACCGCGCGTTCACACTGGCGGCACTACGCCGGGGCATCCCGGCGGACGACGCGCAGGGCTGCGCCCAGCTCGCCAATACGATGGCGATGGACGTGCGCCTCGACGACGAAGCACGCGTCCTGCTGGACGGTGAGGACGTGACACCGCTCCTCCGAGGGCCGGAGGTGGAAGAGCACGTGAGCGCGTACAGCGCGATCCCAGCGGTACGCGAGGCGATGGTTGCCAGCCAGCAGGCGCTCGCAAGCCGGGGCCCCGCGATTCTAGCCGGTCGCGACGTCGGCACCGTGGTGCTGCCGCAGGCGCCGCTCAAGCTCTTTCTAACCGCGTCCGCGGAGGAGCGGGCCAGCCGCCGCCGCGCGCAGGCGGGCGAATGGGAAGGCGGCCATCACCCCGACGAGTCCCATCGCCACGTCAGCGGAAGGGACGCGAGGGACACGACACGAGCGGCGAGCCCTCTGCGCGCGGCCGACGACGCCGTGGTGCTGGACACGACCAGCATGAGCCTGGACGAGGTCGTCCGTCGGGCCATCGAGCTTGTGCGATGCGTCGCCTCCTGAGGGTCGAGACCTGGATTCCGCCGTTCTACTGGGGGTGCGTCACCCTATCGCGCCTGGTCCTCGTTGTCGCGGGGCGCTGGAAGGCAGAGGGACGGGCGAATCTGCCGGCCACGGGCGCGGTGATCGTGGTGTCGAACCACCTTTCGAACGCGGACCCGCCGATTCTCGGGGCGGGTCTCGCCCGTCGCCGGGTGGTTTACATGGCGAAGGCCGAGCTCTTCCGCGGGGCGACGGGCATGGTCGCGCGTCTCTTTGGCGCCTTCCCCGTCCGGCGCTTTGAAGCCGACCTGCCGGCGATGTTGCGTGCCGAACGGGTGCTGAAGCGCGGTGGCGTGCTGGGCATGTTCCCGGAGGGGACGCGCAGCCGTACAGGTTATGTCGGGGAGCCGCACCCTGGCACCGCCGTGATCGCCCTGCGCACGGGCGCCACTGTCCTGCCCTGCGCGATCGTCGGGACGGAGCAGCTGAGCCGTCCGCTGCAGCTGCTGCGGCGGCCGCGCATCTCGGTTAGGGTGGGCAGGCCGATAGCGGTAACGGCGACGCGGCGGCCTACCGAAGGACAGGTGAGCGAACTCACCAGCCGCATCTTCGCCGAGATAAAGGCGATGTTACCCCCCCGCTACATGCCCTCCTATACTGAATCGGAGGGGGCAGCGCTGGATGGTTCAGATCCTGCGGGCGACTGAGATGGGTTTTTGCATGGGCGTGCGCCGCGCCGTGCAGATCATGGAGAACGAGGCGTCGGCGGGGAATCCCGTCTTCAGCGTGGGCGAGATCGTGCATAACCCGCGCGTGGTGCGCGGGCTCGAGGCGCACGGCGTGCTGCAGCTCCCGGGTCCGGACGAGATCGACGGTGCTATCGGTGAAGCGACGGCGAGCCGCGTCCGCGAGGGACGGGTGGCCATCACAGCCCACGGGGTCGGCGAGAAAGTCCTCGCGGAGCTGGAACAGAGCGGTCTCGAGATCATCGACACGACCTGCCCTATCGTGACGCGGGCGCAGCGCTACGGGCAGAAGTTCGTGCGCGACGGCTGGCACGTGCTCATTTTCGGGGACCCGGCTCACAAGGAGGTGCGCGGCATTCTCGGCTGGACGTTCGACAGCCAGGGTGTCTCGCAGGCCACGATCGTGCCGAGTGCCGACCTCGAGTCGCTGCGCGCGGTGGTCGAGTCCTTCCCCGGCGGTTTTCCCAACAAGGTCGGCGTGATGGTCCAGACCACGCACAAGATCGAGGATTTCGCCCGCTTCGTGGGGAACCTGATGCTGCTGCAGCGTGACCATAACTTTGAGCTGAACGTAGTGAACACGCTTTGTCATGCGACGACCGCGCAGCAGGAAGCAGCGGCGGCACTCGCCCGGCGGGTTGACGTGGTTGTGGTCGTCGGCGGGCGAAAGAGCGCCAACACGCGCCACCTCAAGGAAGTATGCGAAGAGCAGGGAAGGCGCGCATATCTCATCGAGGACGCGACTGAGCTCGAGCCCGGGTGGTTTGTGGGGGCGGAGCGGATAGGGCTGACAGCCGGCGCCTCGACACCCGATTCGTCGATCGACGAGGTCGAGGCGCGCATCCGGCAGTTCCTGGCCGCGTGACCCGGCCGCCGGCGCCCGCGTTGATCACTGGTGTGCGGCCCGGCTCGCTTGCCGCCCGTGCCGGCGTGCGGCCAGGTGACCGCCTTGTAAGCCTCGGCGGCCGGGTGCTGCGCGACGTCGTGGACCTGCAGTTCTACCAGGCAGAAGCCGAGGTGGAGGTGCGCATTCGCACGGCCGACGACGTGGACGACGTCATCGTTTTCGAGAAGGAGATCGACGAGGACCTCGGCTTCGAGTTCGAGCGCGCCACCTGGGACGACGTCACGCTGTGCAACAACAACTGCTTCTTCTGCTTCCTCAAGGGCCTGCCGAAGGGCATGCGCAAGTCGCTCTACCTGAAGGACGACGACTACCGGTTGAGCTTCCTCCACGGCAACTTCGTCACGCTGACGAACCTGGAGGAGGAGGACTGGGTGCGGCTGGAGGAGCAGCGGCTGAGCCCGCTCAACGTCTCTGTGCACGCCACTGATCTGGCCCTGCGGCGGCGGATGCTCGGCAACCCGTCGGCACCCGACGTGCTCGTGCAGCTCCGGCGTCTGGGCGAGCTTGGCCTGCAGGTGCATAGCCAGATCGTCCTCTGTCCCGGCGTCAACGACGGCGAGCACCTCTCCCGCTCGGTGCGGGACCTGGCCGCACTCTATCCGACGGTGCAGACCGTCTCGGTCGTCCCGGTCGGGGCGAGCCCGAAGCTCGAAGACTGGTCGGTGGAACGGGACGGCGTCGAGCTGGTGCGACCGCAGGCGGAGTATGCGCGTGCGCTCGTGGCGCGCCTGCGGCCGCTCCAGCGCGAGCTGCGACGCCGACACGGGGCCACGATCGTGCAGTGCAGCGACGAATACTACGTCACGGCGGGTGAGCCGGTGCCGCCGGCGTCGCACTACGACGGCTACCCGCAGTACGAGAACGGCATCGGCATGGTCGGGGCGCTGCTGGAAGACTGGAAGCGGACGCGGCGGCGCCTGCGCCAGCGGCCAGGCGTGCTGGCCGGCAGGCGCCTCGTGCTGGGCTGCGGCACACTGGCCGCGAAAGTGCTGGCGCCGCTCGCTGCGGAGTTCGCCCTCCTCTCGGGCGCGACGGTGGAGGTCGTACCGGTGAGTAACCGTACCTTCGGGGAGCGCATCAACGTGAGCGGCCTGCTTTGCGGGGCGGACTACGTCGAGGCGCTGGCGGGGCTGGCGGCGGACTGTTTCGTCCTGCCACGGGTCAGCCTGGACTACTTCGGCCGCCAGTTCCTCGACAGCATGAGCGTCGCGGAAGCGGAGGCCCGGGTCGGGCGGCCGCTCGCCTTCGCCAGCCGCTGGAGCGAAGTCCTTCGGGTCGGCCTCGACGGACCGCGCGCGCCACGGCGGAACGCGCGCCTGAACGGCGCCTTGTGGAGCGAGCCGCGCGAGGCCCTGCCTGTCGGCGGTGCCTGGACGTCCTAGCCCACCTGTCACCCCAGCACGGTCGGGCAGCACTACTTCTTCAGCGTATGAACTCCGTCGCTGGAGGTGCTGGCGGTGAGCGTCAGCCCGAGGGGAAGGTTGCGTGCGTTGTTGCGGTCGAGGATCTCGTTGACGACACGGGTGCCGACCCACGAGGGGAGGTTGCCGGCGTCGACGGAATCGACGACGACGCGGTTCTTGCCGCCGGAGACGTCGAGGTGACCGCGGAAGAGAACATTGACGTCGCGCCCGAGGATGGTCACGCGGCCCTTCACTTCGGCGTGGCCGTCGGGGCAGAAGTAGACCTGGAGGTTCTTGAGGGGCACGTCCCGCTCTTCCAGGTAGGCGACGCCGCGCGAGGTCGCTTCCTGCTCGTCGAAGGAGACGGTTGTGCCCGGGCCGGCGGCCTTGAAGGCTTCCCATTTCTGCGCGGCTCTGGCGACCGCGGCCGCAGCGGGCGTGCTGGTGCGCGCCACGCAGGGTTCCGGGTCGCCGGTGAACATGAGGAGGGCAAAGAGCACGGCCAGGGCCATGACGACCGTTCCTGCCGCGACGGACGTGAAGGCGACGACGCGGACGACGCGACCAAGACCGTGGCGAAAGCCTCCGGGCCGGAACTGCTGCGGCTGGGGCGACGGCTGGGGCGGTGGTGAGGGTTGCGGTGCCGGGGGCGGCTGCGTTGCCGGGGGCGAACTCGGCGCGGGCGGCGGTTGAGACATGGGCGGAGAGGGAGGTGCTGACGGCGGCACCGAGGTCGCGCCGGCGCCTCCCAGCGCTTCGGCCGGACTGGCCGCGCCGGCCCCGGCAAGGGCGGTCGGCGATTCGAGGGCGCCGGCACCGGCCATGGCGCTGCTCGGCGCCATGCCGGCGCCCGCCATCATGCCGCTCTGAGCCATGCCGGCGCCCGCCATTGCACCGGTCTGGACAGCGCCGGCACCCGCGAGCGCGGAGCTGCCCGCCCCGGCGAGAGCTTCGGCGCCGAGGCCGGCGCCGGCGCCGGCCATCGCGGCGGGAGCTGTGGCTGCGCCGAGGCCACCGAGGCCTGTCGTGCCGGCGGCGCCAGCAAGGCCACCGCCCGCGCCGGCGAGGCCGAAGGGCAGGGCCGCTCCCAGGCGCCGGCGATCCTCCTCTTCGGGAATCGGTTCCCCGCAAGCGAGGCAGAAGCGGGCGTCTCGCGGGTTTCGGGTCTGACAGGAGGGGCAGGCGATCTCGCCCTGCTCGACGGCGCTGTGGGAGGGGATGGCCGAGCCGCACGCGAAACAGAAGCGAGCGTCGGCGGGGTTGGCGGCGGCGCAGGCCGGGCAGGACGCCGTCCCCGGTGCCGCGGTGCTTGCGGGGGCGTCGGCCGGCGTCAGGGCGGCCCCGCAGGCGGAGCAGAAGCGCGAGTCGGCCTCGTTGACGCCGCCGCAGGCCGGGCAGGCGACGGCCGGCGGCATATCCTCCAGGCGGCCGCCACAGAAGGCGCAGAAGAGCGCCTCTCGGTCGGGGTTGGCAGCGCCGCACGCCGGGCAACGCTCGTTCACATGGCCTCCCCGGCGGCTGGTCTGGCGGCAGCCTACGCGACAGCAGGGCGCAGGGGAAGGCCCGAGCGGGCGCGGGGAGGCAAGACGGCCCGCTCCGTAGAGCGCCGCGAAGGAGTATCGTCCGGGGGACAAACCGGCGTGCACGCGCTATCGGAGGGAGAATGTCAGGCCAGCCCGACGACGTCCTGCTCACCCAGGTCAAGCAGTATCGGCTGGTGCGCGAGCTCGGGCGCGGCGGCATGGGCACCGTCTACGAGGCAGAAGACACGCGCGACGGCGGTCGCGTCGCTGTCAAGCTGTTGCATCCGTGGCTTGCGGCCGAGGACAGCAGCTTCCGCGATCGCTTCGAACGAGAGGCGCACATCGCGGCCCTGCTGCGGTCGCCCTACTCTGTGCGGCTGCTCGATTTTGGCGTGGCCGACGGGAACTACTACCTCGTGATGGAGTTCGTCGAAGGCTCGACCGTCGGCGGCGAGCTGAAGAAGGGCCCGTTGGAGCCGCTGCGCGCCCTGCGCATCGGCATCGACGTCGCCCGCGCCCTCGAGGAAGCGGCAGCGCACGGCATCGTCCATCGCGACATCAAGCCCGACAACATCCTGCTGACGAAAGACGGCCGCGTGAAGGTGACGGACTTCGGCATCGCTCGCTCCGAAGGGGGTACGGGGTTGACGGCGGCCGGCGGCTTCGTGGGCACAGCGGAATTCGCCGCACCGGAGCAGGTGGTGGGCGATGCGGACCACCGCACCGACATCTACTCGCTGGGCGCGACCCTCTACTGCATGCTCGCGGGCCACCCGCCCTTTCAGGCGGGGACGGTCTGGGACGTTTTGCGCCAGCACCAGACGGCGCAGGTGCAGATGGGTCCGCTGACAGAACTCCCCGACAGTGTGGTGAACCCGATCCGCCGCTGCATGGAGAAGGACCCCCGCGACCGCTATCAGACGGCGACGGAACTGGCCGGCGCCCTTGAGCGGGCGATGGCCGGCTACCTTCATCTGCGCGACTCACCGACGGCGGCCCGTGGCGGCGGCGGGGCGACCGCCGGAACCGCGGGCATGACGCCCTCGCGCCCGGTGCCGCCGACCGCGCCGCCCGCCGCGCCACCAACACGCGTGGCGGGCGGCGGCACGCCCCCGGCGGCACCGACCCGGCCGGCGCCAGCAGCGCAGGGCGGGACCGCGGGCGCGACGCCGTTGACGATGACGGCGCGCTTCCTGGGGCCCGGCCCGGGAGACGTGAGCCGCTATGAGCTGGCCGTGAGCAACCCCGGAGGGCGTGCCGTGCGCGTCGCCTTCCTTTTCAACGAGCCGACAGGCGTCCTGACGGCCGCCGTCCCGCCGGCGGTGACGATCGCGGCCGGCGGCAGTCAACAGTTGCAGATGGAGGTTCGCCAGGTGCGGCCGGCGGCCCGGAGCAGCCGCGGCATCCAGTTTCAGGTGGCCGCCCAGCGCGACGACGGCTCGCGCGCCGCTTTCGTGAACGTCGCTGCGATCCCTGTGGGGACGAGCCGGACCGGGGGCGGTCGGTCGAGGGGCTGGCTGGTCGGCCTCGGGGCGTTGGCGGTCCTCGCCGTCGGCGGCGCGGGGGCGGCGTTCTTGGCCCTCGGCGGCAGCGACAAAGACGAGCCGACGCCAACGCCCACGTCCACGCAGGCAACGACTGTCCCGGGAGGCGGAGGATCGGTGACGCCGGGCGCGACGCAGGTGACGGTGCCGTCGATCAAGGTGCTCGACCGCTGGGACTTCGCTTTCCGCATCCAGAGCAACGACTGCCCCTTCGGTGCACGGCCGGGGGACCGCTACCCGGTCTCCTTCCGCTTCACGCCTGCGACCGGTACGGCGACGGTGATCAACGACGGCGATCGGGTGACGGTGACGGGTGTGCAGGACCGCGACATTCACATTGGCACCTTCACCTTCAGGATGGTGGACTTCGAGTTCACCTACCCGGTGGCGGCAACGGGCGGGCAGCGGGGGACGGCGACCGTGCGGGCCTCGTTCGCGGACGCCGTCACCATCGGCGACGCGCTCCTCACAGAGAAGTACGACTCGCCCGCCTGTACGATCGTCGGGCGGCCGGCAAGCTGAGCCGGCCAAGCGAGGGCAGAGGGTGAGGTGTGCCCTTGAACTGCGGGCCGCCAGCCGCGTAGGGTTCGGGACTTAGCAATGGCCATCACTGTCACGGTCGACTGCGCGGGCGAGAACCGCACCTACCCGATCGAGGGCACGTTGACGATCGGGCGGGCGCCGGAGAACGACGTCGTCCTCGAGGCACCGAGCGTCTCGCGCCGCCACGCCACGCTCCGGGCTGAAGGTGGCGTCGTCTACTTCACGGACGTTGGCAGCGCCAACGGGTCGCTGATCAACGGGCAGCCGGCGACCGCCAACCAGCCGGTGCGGCTGGGCCCGGGCGACCGCGTCCGCATCGCGGACACGACGCTGGTGCTGTCCGGCGAGACGGAGACGCTCGTCCAGCCGGCAGCCGGACAGACACTAGTGGAGCCCGGGCAACCCCCGACCCCCGCGGACGTGCCGGCGCCGGATCTGGTTATGGAGCGTCCGCGCACGCCCGCCCGGCGGCAGTCACCGTCCCCCTTTGCGCCCGGACCGAGCCGGGCCGTGCCGCCGCTGCCCGTGGAACGCCAGCGGGGCCAACCAGCAGCGGTGCCCGCGGCGGCCGCTGTTGTGCGGGCGCGTGGCCCGCGCGGGCAGCTGCCGGCGACGCTCGTCGCCCTGGCGGTGGTGGTGATGTTCGTGCTCTTCCTGGGAACGAACGCGGTGGAGTCGAAGCTGCTCCAGGCCGACTACTACAAGGGCGTACTGGACCACAGCGACGCCTATAACCGGGCATACACCGAAGTAGCGCGGGACCCCACCCTGAGCGGAGAGACGAACGACCTGCTCGGCGGCGTCGACGTCCTGCCTATCGAGCTGGTCGACGCCGTGCAGACGGTCGTCCCGACGCTCCTTCTGCAGGAGATCGTGGAAGCGGGCGTCGATCGGCTGATCGCGTACCTGAAGCACCATTCCTCGCTCGACCTGTCGCTCGACGTCACCGAGGTTGTGGGTGGGGTTGGCGCGGGCGCCGTCTCATTGATAACCGAGGAACTGATCGGTCTCCCCACGCGAGAGGCGGACAGCTACGAGGAGTTCAAGGCAGACATGCAGCGGACTCTGGACGGTATCAAGCGGGAGGGCAAGCTGTCGGACGTCGTTCCCGACTACGAGATCCCGGCGAGCAAGCGCGAGGAGATCACGTCCATGATCGTGACGGCTGGCGGTCTGGACCCGGCCCGGGGAGAAGACGCCAAGACGATCCGGGAGATCCGGGCGGCCGTGGGCGACGACGACATGGAGGAGGCGATCAAGGCGGGCATGGGACCGCTGCTGAAAGAGTCGACCTCCGGCTCGCGTGACAGCCTGGTGCGCGGCAAGTACATCCGAGAGGTGAACGAGGGTGGAGAGACGCGGTATCTGCTCGGGCCGCCCCCGGACGTCGAGCGGGACGTCTCGGACGCGCTCTGGACTGTCTACTGGACGAGCTGGGCGTCGGGCTGGCTGCGGCCGCTGTCGCTGGCGCTCGGGGCCGCCTTGCTCGGGCTGCTCGCTTGGCTGCGCTATCCGGACCGCGTGAGCATGCTCCGGTGGACGGGGGCACCGCTGCTCGTAGCCGGCGCGATCGGCTTCTTCGGCTGGCTGGTTGGGCGCAGCCTCGCCCGCGCGAGCATTCTGGACGCGACCGTGGGCGATGGCTCGGGCCTGCCCGCTGCCTATGACCGCCTGTTCCGGGACATCATCGACACGGCGCTCTCCGACCTGACGCTGACGTTCTGGGTGCCGAGCCTCGTCGCCGCGGTCGTCGGCGCAGGGTTGATCGGCCTCTCGTTCGCCCTGGCCCGGCGACTGACTCACCCCGGGGAGACGCCTGCGCCGGCCGCGGCGGGCCAGTAGACAGGACGCCGCGCGCGAGCGGCGCCCGGAGCAACGACAGCGGCTCGACTCGACCACAGACGGACGACTCGCCACCGGCTATCATCGCGGGCCATGACAACCCCGAACGACCGACGGACTCTGACCCAGATCAAGCAGTACCAGCTTGTGCGTCAGATCGGCCGTGGGGGCATGGGGACGGTGTACGAGGCGGTGGACGGGCGCGACAACACGCACGTCGCCGTCAAGCTCTTGCATCCCTGGCTGGCCGCCGAGGATCCGTCCTACCGGGAGCGCTTCGAGCGGGAAGCGCACATTGCCGCCCTGCTGCGCTCGCCCTACACGGTGCGACTGCTCGACTTCGGCGTTGCCGACGGCAGCTACTTCCTCGTCATGGAGTACGTCGAAGGCCGGTCGCTGGACGACGAGCTAGCGGAGGGGCCGCTCGAGCCCGCACGTGCGCTGCGCATCGGCATCGACGTCGCGCGCGCACTGGAGGAAGCGGGGGCCCGGGGCGTGGTGCACCGCGACATCAAGCCGGCGAACGTGCTCCTCACCGAGGACGGCCGCGTGAAGGTGACCGACTTCGGCATCGCCCGCCAGGAAGGCGGGGCGGGCCTGACATCTGCGGGCCGCTTCGTCGGCACGGCCGAGTTTGCCGCACCGGAACAAGTGGCCGGCGAGGCGGATCACAGGACGGACGTGTACGCCATGGGCGGCGTGCTGTTCTGCATGCTCGCCGGACATCCGCCGTTCCAGGCGGCCTCGGTCTGGGAGCTGCTTCGTATGCAGCAGGCGGAGCAGCCTCCGTTTGAGGAGCTCGCGCAACTGCCGTCGTTGGTGGTCAACCCGATCCGGCGCTGCCTGGAAAAGGACCCGCGCGATCGCTACCAGACGGCGGCGGAACTGGCCGGAGCACTGGAACGAGCGCTCGCGGGGCTGGCACGGGTGACGGGCAGCGGCGCGGCGCGCGGACCAGCAACCACCCCGCCAGCACCTGCGGCGACGGCACCGCCGGTAGCCCCACCCTCGGCGGGCAGGGGCTCGCCATCGGGCGCCGGTGCTGCAACACTCGCCGGCGGGTTCCCCTCTCCCGGTGCGGGCAGTCCAGCGCCGGCTGGACCCGAAACCGCGCCACCCCCCGCGCCCACGTATGTCGCACCCGCTGGCACCAGCGCCGGGCCGCAGCCCGCTTCCACGCGCGTCGCGCCCCTGCCAGCGGTCGGCCCGAGGCCACTGCCCGCGCCTGCGAGCGTGCCCCCGCGGCAGGGATCCCGGCCGAGGGTTCTGCTCATCGCGGCGATCGGCGGCGTGGTCGCGTTGGCGGCAATCGTCGGCGTGGTTCTCGCCCTGAGCAGGGGTGACAGCAAGGAGGCGGGGCCGCTGGCAACGCCGACCGGGACGGCAGTGTCGCAGTCGACGACAGCCGCCGCAACAACGGTGAGTGCGACGGCGGCCACGGGCACGGCAGAACCGGCGGGCGGCGCAGCACCGCCGGAAACACCCACCGCTACCCCGACGGCGCCCCCTCCACCCAGGTCGATCAACGCGGGCGAATGGTGGTACGCCTTCACCGTGGAGTCGAACTCATGCGCGGATGGACCTGCAGTCGGCCAGTCATTCGACTTCGCCTATTACTACGAGGAGGTGCACCAGCCTCCCGACGGCTTTATCAGCGAGGGTGAGCTCTTTCGGCTGACCCACCTGGGCGGCACCTATGTGGCGAACCTGGTCTTTCGATGGCCGACGCTGATCTTCGACTACCCGATCGACGGCGGGCACGCCTATGTCGGCTCGACGTTCGACTCGGAGGGTCACGGTACGGGGACGTTGACGGAGACGTACGACCTCGACGGCGGCAGCACCTGCAGCGTCTTCCTGCGCGACCCGGGGTAGGAGGGCCGGCGCGAAGGGCTCTTGACAGCTCGGGAGGAGGTACTAGGATAGGGGGGTACCCTATTTGGGGGGAAGAGGCATGCAGCCTGAAATTCGCCGGCAGGCGCTTCGCCGGCTCAGCATCATCAAGGGGCAGGTGCAGGCACTCGAGAAGCAGATGGAGGACGACCGGTACTGCATGGACGTGCTGGACCTCTCGCTTTCAATTCAGCGGGCGTTGCGCAGCCTGGACACGCTGGTGATCGAGGGGCACCTCCGCACCCACGTGGTGGAACAGATGACGGGCGGGGAAACAGACCGGGCCGTGAACGAGCTTCTGCGCCTCTACCGGGTGCAGGGGCCCGTCGAGAACTGACGAGGAAGGAGACCAACACGATGGCACAGACGATTGAGCTCGAGATCACGGGGATGACCTGCGACCACTGCGTCCGGGCGATCACGAGCGCCGTCAAAGGCGTCGAGGGCGTTAGCGAGGCGACGGTGAGCCTCGACGCCCACTCAGCCACGGTGAAGGGGGACGGGTTGGACGCGGCGAGGATCGTCGCGGCGATTGAGGAAGAGGGCTATGGCGCCACGGTGAAGTAGGCGCCCGCGCGCCGCTCCGGGGAACAGCGGCAAGGAGAGTCAGATGACGGCGAATACGGACGGAGCGGTTACGCTCGACATCCGGGGGATGACCTGCGCCTCGTGCGTGCGCAGAGTGGAACGGGCGCTGAGCAAGGTGGTGGGTGTCGAGAGCGCGAGCGTGAACTTCGCCGCCGAAACCGCGCTCGTGACGACCCGTGGGGGCGTAGCGCTCGACCGCCTGGTGGCCGCTGTCGCGCAGGCGGGCTACGAGGCCGCGCCGGCTGCGGAGGACCGGGACCGGCGGCTGGCGCGCGAGCACCACGCGCGGCGCACGCTCGTCCAGCTGCTCGCCGGCGCCGTCCTCGGCGTGCCAACCATCGTCCTCGCCATGGCAATGGACATCGCGGGGTTGGCGGTCGGCGGGAACCACCAGCTAACGGGGTGGCTACTGCTCGGCCTCGCGACGCCGGTGCAGCTCGGCCTTGGCTGGCGCTTCTACCGCGGTAGCTGGGCCAGCCTTCGCCATCTGAACCCCAACATGGACGTGCTCGTCGCCCTCGGCACGTCCGTCGCCTATGTCTATAGCGTGTGGGTGGTGGTGGACGACTCGGGGCGGCACATGTACTTCGACGTCAGCGCGGCCGTGCTCGTCTTCATCACGATGGGCAAGTACTTCGAAGAGAAGTCGAAGGGCGCGGCGTCAGGGGCCATCGCCTCCCTGCTCGGGCTCGCCGCGAAGACAGCCACGGTTGTCCGCGAGGGTGCCGAGATCGAGGTTCCGGTCGAGCAGCTGCGCGTCGGGGAGGTCTTCCTGGTGCGCCCAGGGGAACGCGTGGCCGTCGACGGTGTCATCCGCGAGGGACACAGCGCCATCGACGAATCGATGCTGACGGGGGAGTCGATCCCGGTGGAACGACGCCCGGGTGACGCCGTCCTCGGCGGGACGGTGAACCAGAACGGCGTGATTGAGGTGGAGGCGCGCGCCGTCGGCGAGGGGACAGCGCTGAACCGGCTCGCCCGTATGGTCGAAGAGGCTCAGGGCTCGAAGGCGCCGATCCAGAAGCTCGTCGACCAGGTGGCGGCGGTGTTCGTCCCAGCTGTCATCGCTATCGCGGCCGCGGTCTTCGTCGGCTGGGGCCTAGCTGGCGATTCCTGGGTCGACGCGATGGTCTACGCGGTTGCCGTGCTCGTGGTGGCCTGCCCTTGCGCCCTGGGCCTGGCGACGCCCACGGCGATCATGGTTGGCACCGGCATGGGCGCCGAACGCGGCATTCTCATCCGCAACGCCGAGGTCCTCGAGCGCATCCGCGGGCTGGACACGATCGTCCTGGACAAGACGGGGACGCTGACCGAGGGTCGCCCGCAGGTTACCGACGTTGTGCGGGCAACGAGCTTCGCAGCTGCTGACGTGTTGCGGCTGGCGGCGGCGGCGGAATCTCCGAGCGAGCACCCGCTCAGCCGGGCCGTCGTCGATCGCGCCGTGGACGAGCGCCTGGCACTGCCTGCTGCCGCTGACTTCGAGGCGCTGACGGCGCGAGGCGTGGCAGCGCGTGTCGAAGGGCATGCTGTGGTGGCCGGCAACCGGCGGCTCCTGGCCGACCGGAACGTTGCCATCCCGGCGACGCTCGAAGAAGAAGCGACGAAGCTCGAAGACGCCGGCCGTACGGTCGTTTTCGTGGCGATCGACGGCGAGGCCGCCGGTGCCATGGGCATCTTCGACGAGGTCAAGCAGAACGCGCCGCGCGCCGTGGACGCGCTCGCTGCGCTGGGGTTGCGAGTGATCATGATGACCGGCGACAACGGGCGCGCGGCCGCGAACGTCGCCCGTCGTGTTGGGATCGCCGAATATCACGCGAACGTGCGGCCGGAGGAGAAGCTTGCGCTCATGCGCGCGCTGCAGGCCGAGGGGCGACGCGTGGCGATGGTCGGAGACGGCATCAACGACGCCCCCGCGCTGGCACAGGCGGACATCGGCGTGGCGATGAGCACGGGCACGGACGTAGCGATCGAAGCGGGCGGGATCACGCTGCTGCACGGCGACGTGTCGCGTATCGCCGAAGCAATCATGCTCGGCCGGGCCACGCTGGCGGCGATCCGGCAGAACCTGGTCTGGGCCTTTGGCTACAACGTCGTGGCGATCCCGGTGGCGGCGGCCGGGCTGTTGAACCCGATCGTCGCGGGGGCTGCGATGGCGTTCAGCTCGGTGAGCGTAATGGCGAACAGCCTGCGCCTGCGCACGAAGATGGGCCCGATCGCCCGCCGTGCGGGCAACCCCTTTGCAGCGCCACGCCAGGGCTTCGTCGCGGCGAATCGCGGCCCGCTGGTGGCGATGGCGTCGTCGGCGCTGGTGCTCCTCCTCCCGCTCGTCGTCTTCACCGGGGTAGACCGCGGCTGGTTGGAGGCGGGCAACGCGGTGGGGGAACGCGAGGTGCGCGTCGAGCTGGCCAACTGGACGGTGACCGCGACGCGGACGTCGATCTCTGCGGGCGAGGTGACCTTCGTCGCCGTCCACCCGGGGGGCCATGCTCACGGCGGCGAGGAAGCCGGCCGGGTGCATGACCTCGTGGTCGCGCGGGTGGAGCCGGACGGGCAGAGGACGGTCGCGGGGCGGACGCAGAACCTGGCCGTGGGCGACGAGCAGCGGCTGACGGTCGACCTCGAACCCGGGCAGTACGAGCTGTTCTGCGACGTCACGGAGGTGGTCAACGGGCAGGCGCTCGCGCACTATCAGCAGGGGATGCACGCCAGCTTGCAGGTGACGGCGGAGAGCTGACCTCTTGCTTCCGCTCAGCCGCCCAGACTCTGAACTGCCGGAATCGGTCGGTCGCTCGTGCGGTAGCGGCGCTTTCCCTCTTCGAGGAGGTCCGCGCCGGCGGCGTCGTTCACGACGATAGCGGGGAAGCCTTCGACTTCGAGGCGACGGATAGCCTCGGTGCCGAGGTCCTCGAAGGCCACGACCTCGGCCTTCCTGATGTGGCGATTCAAGAGAGCGCCGGTACCGCCCACGGCGATGCAGTAGACAGCGTGGTGCGCCCTGACGGCGTCGCGGACGGCGGGGCCGCGCCCGCCCTTGCCGATGATCCCCTTGACGCCGAGGTCGAGCATGTCGGGGGTATACGGGTCGAGGCGCATCGCGGTCGTGGGACCAGCGGAGCCGATGACCGCGCCCGGCCGGGGGGGCGTGGGGCCGACGTAGTAGATCACCTGCCCGGCGAGGTCGAGGGGGAGGGGCTCGCCGCGGCGGGCCATCTCGAGCAGGCGCTTATGGGCGGCGTCGCGGGCGGTGTAGACGACCCCGGTGAAGGTGACGTGGTCGCCGGCCTGGAGCCGGTCGATCACGTCCTCGGTCAGGGGGGTGGTCAGGGGAATGCTTTCGCTCATGAAAGCGCCTCCTCGATGAGCCGGCCGGGCACCGCCAGCGGCCGGGCCATGTGGATGAACTGGCAGGGAATGCGCGTGAGGTGCGGGGGGAAGGGGTCGCGCTGGCCGGTGTCCTTGTAGCCCAGGCTTTTGTACCAGGCCGGCAGCTCGCGCCGCAGGTCGATCACGCTCAGCTCCATGACGGTGCTGCCGCGCGCGGCGGCGAAGGCTTCGGCCGCTGCGACGAGCGTACGGCCGAGACCACGCCCCTGCGCGGCAGGGTGCACCGAAAGCAGGCCGAAGTAGCCGCGCGCACCTTCGACCTCGACAAAGACAGAGCCGGCGAGCCCGTTGGCGCCGTCGGCGACGAGGAAGACCCCGCGAGCCATGTGCTCTTCGATGTCGGCCCGGTCTGTGCGGTCGCCGATCTTGAAGAAGTCCTCGACGCGATAGGCGAGGTTGACGAGGTCGGCGACTGCCGCCGCTTCGGTGCGATGGGCGCGGCGGAAGACGGGGCTCACGGCGTCTTGACCATGTAGGCAACGCGATGGGGGACGACGATGCCCCAGTGGCCGGCCGGGTGGTCTTCGAAGGCGGTCATGATGTAGCCGCGGCGGGCGTAGTAGTCGACCAGGCCGAACTCGCGGACGGTCGAAAGGGCGACCAGCGCGAAGCCGCGCTCTGCCGCGAGGCGTTCGGCCTCGGCCGTGAGACGGCGGCCGAAGCCGCTGTTCATCTCCAGCGGATCGACGGCAGCCAGGCCAAAGTAGAGGGCGTCGTGCACGCTCACGCTGAAAGGGTTGGCCGCCGGGTCGGGATACAGCTCCCGGGCGGATCGGATGAGGGCGGAAGCGACGAGCCGCGTGCCCCGTTCGAAGACAAGCAGTTCGCCCGTGTCGCCGAGCTCGGCGGCGAACTGCTCCGGCGAGGTGCGGTCCACGTGGAGGATGTTGTAGCGGCGGAAGGCGGCGTTGATGAGGGCCACGGCGGCGGCGCGGTCCACCTCGTCGGCGGGCACCAGCCGGATAGGCAACTGCCTGTCGAGCGCGACCATGGCTTAGAGGATCGTCTCCTTGGTGCGAGCGCTGTGGCACTGGATGTTCACGGCCACAGGAAGGGACGTGATGTGGGTGGGGTGGGTCTCGACGAAGACGTCGAGCGCGGTTGTGGTACCGCCGACGGCCTGGGGGCCGACGCCGAGAGCGTTGACGGCCTCGAGCAGATCGTCTTCGAGGCTCGCCACCTCGGGGTCCGGGTGACGCGAGCCAATCTTGCGGAAGAGGCTGTGCTTGGCGATCGTCATCGCCTTTTCCGCCGTACCGCCGACGCCGACGCCAATGACCAGCGGTGGACATGGGTTTCCGCCGGAGACATCGACCGTCTCGCAGACGAAATCGACGACAGCCTTCTTGCCCATGCCCGGGAGGAAGTTCTGATAGCGGGACATGTTCTCGCAGCCGCCGCCCTTCGGCATGAGCTGCAGGTGGAGGCGGTCACCGGGAACGATCTCCGTGTGAATGACGCCGGGGGTGTTGTCGCCGGTGTTGGTACGGGCGCTGAAGGGACGCTCGGCGATCGACTTGCGCAGGTAGCCCTCGGCGTAGCCGCGGCGAATGCCCTCGTTGATGGCGTCGATCAGGTACCCGCCGACGACGTGGAGGTCCTGGCCAAGCTCGACGTGGACGACGGCAGTGCCGGTGTCCTGGCAGAGCGGGAGCATGCGCGCGCGGGCGACCTCGGCGTTTTCGAGGATCTCTTCGATGACCTGGAGGGCGAGGGGCGACTTCTCCGTCTGCCTGGCGT
>JADLBT010000459.1 GCA_020847555.1 Gemmataceae bacterium | reverse complement strand
TCATTACGCCTGGAGGGATTCGAACCCCCAACCTACGGCTCCGTAGGCCGTTGCTCTATCCAATTGAGCTACAGGCGCGTGTTTGCGTTAAAGTTCGGTTCGGGACGCTTCCTCGCAACCTTTCCGCGCGGTCACGCCATCTACCTCTGATTCTACCAGTCCGTCCGCCAACGGCAACCCCTTCCACCCCGGCAAACGTGATCCAGATCCGGAACGCCTGTTACGCCGTGGGCGCGCGGCGCGACCGCGAGGGGTCGGGGGTCATCCCGCGCGTCCACATCGCGACTCGGCGGGCCGAGGACATGGTGGAAGTGCGCTTCCTCGACAACAGCAGCCGCTTCTTCCCGTACCCGGGATGGAAATTGTTTGCTTGAGAATGGGAAGCGATCCGCCTCCTTGCTCGAACCGGCTTTCCCAATTACGATGAAGCAATGGCCCCCACACGGGTTCACCCACTGGCAGATGTCTCGGAGAGGACGCGATGCGAATCGTGCTGCGCGATCACGACGAGGTGAACAGCCTTTCCCACAACCCGCCAGGAGGGCCGTCAACCCACGACCTGCCCATCCCCCCGCGCCGCATCCTGATCGCGGAAGACAACCCGCTGTTGTGCGAGCAGCTGAAGGAAGTCCTGGCCGCCGAGGAGGGCGTCACGGTCGATACCACCGGGGACGGGCGCGAAGCCCTGGAAATGATTACCCGGGCGGAGCGGAGATATTCCCTCTTCCTGACCGACCTCAAGATGCCGGGCCTGGACGGGATCCAGCTCGTCGAGGAACTGCAGCGACGCAGTGCCCAGGTCACCGTCATCGTCTTCACCGGCCACGGCAGTATTCAGGACGCCGTCCAGGCCATGCGCCTCGGGGCGTGCGACGTCCTCACCAAGCCGATCGACCCGGAGTACCTGCGCCTCGTCGTTCGCCGGGCGCTGCGCGAGCGCTCCCTGCAGGACGAGATCATGCTGCTGCGCGAGCAGATGCAGCAGCGTTACTCGTTTCAGAACATCCTGTCGAAGAACCCGCAGCTGCACGCGATCTTCGAGCTGATCAACAACGTCGCGCAAACGACGACGACGGTGCTGGTGGAGGGCGAGACGGGGACCGGCAAGGAACTGATCGCCCGCGCCATCCATCAGGCATCCGCCCGCCTCCGTCCCGGTCCGTTCGTCGCAATCAACTGCGCCGCCCTGCCGGAGAGCCTGCTGGAGAGCGAACTGTTTGGCCACGAGAAGGGCGCCTTCACCGGCGCCATCGGCCAGCGCCAGGGGCGGTTCGAGCTGGCCCACGGCGGCACCCTGTTCCTGGACGAGATCGGCGAGATCTCGCCTGCCACCCAGGTCAAGCTGCTCCGCGTTTTGCAGGAGCGCCGGTTCGAGCGCGTTGGCGGGACGAAGGCGATCGAGGTGGACGTGCGTCTGGTCGCGGCCACGAACCGTTCCCTCAAGGGGATGGTCCGCAAGGGCAAGTTCCGCGAGGATCTCTACTACCGGGTCAACGTGGTGCGCATCGACGTGCCGCCGCTGCGTGACCGGGCGGAGGACATCCCGCTGCTGGCGACCCATTTCGCCGCCAAGTACGCCCGCCCGGGGGAGCCGCCCCGGCGGATCAGCCCGCAGGCGATGGATGTCCTGGTCAACCATCGCTGGCCGGGAAACGTGCGTGAACTGGAGAACGTCATGGAGCGCGCGTGCGTGATCTCCGAGCGCGATACGATCGAGCCGGCGAACTTCCCGCCCGACCTGGTCGCCCCGCTGCCGCCAAAGTTGCCGCTGCGCATCGACCTGGACCAGAAGCTCCACGACCAGCTCCGGGAACTGACGGCGCTGTTCGAGCAGCAGTACATCCGCAAAGCCCTCCGGCGGACACGCGGCAACGTCGGCCGGTGCGCGAGCATCTGCGGGCTCTCGCGGCGCAGCCTGTCCACCAAGCTGGCCGAGTACAAGATCAAGAAGGACGAGTTCAAGGAGGTGTAGCAAGACCTGTCCGAACCCGCAGCGTCAGCGCGGGACAGCGCTCCCCCCGCGCTGACCTTCGGGCTCGGACAGAAACGGCGGATCGAGGAGCGGACGCATGGGAAGCAACAAGGCCGTCATCCTCCTGAGCGGAGGGCTGGACTCCGCAACCACCCTGGCGATTGCGCAGGCTGGCGGATTCGTGGCCCACGCCCTGACGTTTCGCTACGGCCAGCGTCACGAGGCGGAGGTCGAGGCGGCCCGGCGCCTCGCCGCCCGGTGCGGGGTGGCGGCGCATATCGTCGTCCCCCTCGACCTGCGCGTCTTCGGTGGTTCGGCCCTGACGGCCGACCTGCCGGTGCCGAAGGACCGCACCCCGGCCGAGATGACGGGCGGCATCCCCGCGACCTACGTCCCGGCACGCAACACCATCTTCCTCTCCTTCGCCCTGGCCTGGGCCGAGGTGCTTGAGTGCTCCGACCTCTTCGTCGGCATCAACGCCCTCGATAACCCCGGCTACCCGGACTGCCGGCCGGAGTACCTCGCCGCCTTCGAGCGGCTTGCCAACCTGGCGACGAAAGCCGGCGTCGAGGGCCGCACCCGCCTGACGGTCCACGCGCCGCTGCTGCGTCTGACCAGGGCGGAGATCATTCGCACGGGGGCCGCGCTGGGCGTCGATTACGCGCTGACGCACAGCTGCTACGACCCGAGCCCGGGCGGCGCGGCCTGCGGGCGCTGCGACGCCTGCACCCTCCGCCGCCAGGGGTTCGCGGAAGCCGGCGTCCCGGACCCGACGTCCTACGCCGCGCCGGCCCCCCGGGCTGTCGGCGCCGCGCACGCAGCGCCGACAGGACCATCCGGACCGTGAATCAGGCCGGTGCAGGACGGCTCAGCGGTCATCTTCCTCGCGTGCCGGAATCCCCCGCCCGGCGGCCCTCGTATAATCGACGAAGGGCTCGCCGCGTCGGTCGGGCCGGACAACAGGTCGTTCCTCGATCCGGGGTGGGCGATGACCAGCAGGGTAACCAGCGTCGCGGGCGTCTACAAGGGGGGCGTGATCGTGCCTGTGGAGGCGCTCGCCCTCCCGGAGGGAGCCCGCGTGGAAATCCTGCTCCCCGTAACTCCCGAACCCCCAACGAGCGTGGCGGCCAGCCCGGAAGAGAGGGGCGAAGAGGGCGGTCTGACCGATCAGTGGGAGCGCGAGGAGTAAGGGCGAGCCGGCGCATTTCCCGGTCCCCACGAAAGGCGGTGGCAACCCAGCTACAACGCCCCGCTGGCCCGAATCGTTTCGCCCGCGTCCCGCGCCACGGCCACCCCGCCACCCGCCGCCGCCACGTCCTCCGGGCAGCGCGGCAGGTAAACCTCGAACCGGCTTCCCCTGCCCATCTCGCTGGCGCAGTGGACCCACCCCTGGTGTTCCTTGACGATCCCGAACACCAGCGCCAGCCCCACTCCCCGGCCGAAGTCCCGGGTCGTGAAGAACGGCTCGAAGAGTCGGGGCAGCAGGTCGGCGGCAATCCCCTCGCCGGTGTCCGTCACCCGGACCACCGCGAAGTCGCCCGGCTGGCCGTCGAGGTGTTCGCCGGCCGCCTGCTCGGTCAGGGTGACATTCCCCGTCTCGACCGCCAACACCCCGCCGTGCGGCATGGCGTCGCGCGCGTTCAGGCACAGGTTCAGCAGCGCCCGGGTCAGCTGGCTGGCGTCCGCCCGCACCGGCCACAGGCGCGGGGCCAGCGCCACGTCAACCGCGATCTGGCCCCCAAGGCTGGGCCGCACCAGCCGCACCGCCTCGCGCACCGTGCAATTCAGGTCGAGCAGTTCGGGCTGGCCCTCCATCCGCCGGGCGAAGCCGAGCAGTTGTCGGGTCAGATCCGCCGCCCGTCGGCTGATCTCTTCGGCGTTGTCGAGGTGTTCGAGGACGCGCGGCAGTCCGACGGCGTCGGCCAGCCCGGTCCGAACAAGGGCCAGGTTGTTCAGCACGCCGGTCAGCAGGTTGTTGAAGTCGTGGGCGATGCCCCCGGCCAGCTGGCCGACCGTTTCCATTTTCTGCGCCTGCCGCGCCCGCTCCTCCTGCCGGCGCCGGTCGGTGACGTCCCAGAAGATCCCCAGGACGCCCGCGACCCGACCGTCCGGACCGGGGACCGGCGAGCGGACAATCTGCACGGTCCGCGCCTGTCCCGCCAGGATCCGCTCCTCAAACCCTTCCCGCCCTTCCCCGTCGGCCAGGATGCGGCGCTCCTCGGCACGGTAGCGATCTGCGAAATCGCACGGGTAGAGGCCAGAGTCATCGCGGCCGAGCAATTCCTCGCGCCCTCGCCCGGCGGCGGCACAGAACCCGGGGTTGACCTCGACCAGGCACAGGTTGCGATCCTTGAGGAAGACGGCCTGGGAGAGGTGTTCCAGAATGACCCGGGACCACGGGGCGCCCGCGCGCAGCTCATCCACCGGCAGGACGGGGATGTTCGCCTCGCGGGGCTGGCCGTCGGACCCCTCGCTACACTCGGTCATGACCGCCTTTCCAGGTTGGGGGCGGCGCGCCAGGGCCGGCGGCCCGGGCGCGCACCGTGGCGCAGAAAGGCGGTTGCGCGAGTTACAAGGGACGAGGCCGTTACCTTCCGCGGGCGCGTTCCGGGGCGCGGACGGGAGGAGGCCGGGGGACGAATGCGCAGTTGCCTCTTCTCTGCGGAGTCCGTCGCTTCCGGGGCCGGGCACGGGCTGAAGGGGAGGCCACGGCCCGCCGGGTAGGGACTCTGCGGGAACCATAGCTCAGGTTCCCGCGCCCCGCAAGGACCACCCTCTGCTACGCGGACGTTAGCGCACCAGCAGGTCGGGGCGGACGAACTCGGCGCCCTGGACGCGGATGCGCTTCAGCGGCCAGTTCTCGGGGGCGGTCACGGCGCGCGGGCCGTCCTCACTGACCAGGAAGGTGTCGCAACTGAGGGCCGACCCGCAGCTGCCCTGCCAGGTGACCGCCCACCCGGACTGGAGCAACTCCTCCGTCTGGGGCAGCAGCGCCAACTCGACCGGCGCGCGGCCGGTCACGTGCCCCTGCGGCGCGAGGAGCCACTCGTGTTCGGCCCCGCTCAGCTGGTAGATGCGCCGCCCGGTCGCGAGGATCTGCTTGGGCACCGCGTCCGGCCAGCTGCTGGCGACGTAGGTAGCCGTCACCTTGCAGACGGTGTCGTGGTCCCTGCGCAGGGCGGCCTCCGGCTGGCCGAAACAGACGGTCCGGCTGGCGGCGGCGCACAGGCCGTACTTCCGCGCCACCACGCGGAGCGTGCAGTACGACTGGACCGTCGCCGACGTGAACCCACTCTGCCGGTACTGCTCTCCGCGCTCGTCCGCGGCCGCCTGGATGCACAGCGGGGCGGCCCCGCGGTGCAGCAGGCGGTGGCTGATCTGGCCGGCCACCTCGCGCTCGGTTTCCCCCGGCTGCAGGGTGCGGCAGCACGCCTCCAGGGCGTGGCTGAGGATCTGCCCCAGCGCCCGGTAGCACGCCTGCTCGTAGGCCGTCAGCTTCCGACGCAGCTGCCGCAGCCGATCCCCGACCTGCTGGCAGCCGTTGATCGGCCGATCGACCGCGACCGAGCGCCCCTGGCACAGGTCCGCCACCAGTTGCGCCCGACCCCAGTGCCACGGCCACTCCTTGAGCTGGAACCCGAGGCCGTCGATCTCCTCGTCGAACAGGCGCTGCGTATCAACGTTGCTGGACAGAAGCCACCGGCCGTCGGGGCTGAAGTACAGGGCCGGGAACTGGGTATCGTCGAGGATGCCGCGCGCGACGGCGCCGGCGGTCAGCCACGAGAAGTTGTCCGGGGCCAGGACGAGCAGCCCCTCGCACTTGACCGTCTCGAGCAGGGCGACCACCGCGGCGTGCTTGGCGTCGATGTCCGCACGCCGATCGGACGGCATGGTCAGATTAACCTGCGGGGCGGGCTGGGCGGGGGAGGATTCGCGGATGACGGTTGCGCTGCTCATTCGCTGGCCTTGTGACTCGGAATGCTCGAAGGTCCGGGGCGTGGTCGGGGGGCGGGGTTTAGCGGAGCCACGGGGGCGGGTAGGCCCCGCGGGTGTAGCGCTGGGCCATCTCCAGGTAGTGCGCGCAGATGGTGCGAGTTCGCTCGACCTCCTCGTCCGTCACCGGCCGGACGATGCGTCCGGGGATGCCCATGACCACCGACCGCGGCGGGATGCGGCGTCCTTCGGTGACGATGGCGCCGGCGGCGATAATGCACTCCGGCCCGACCTCGGAGCCGGCCAGGAGGCGAGCCCCGATGCCGACCAGCGAATCCCGGCCGATGGTGCGACCGTGCAGCACGGCTGCGTGGCCGACCACTACCCCTTCCTCGATGTCCTGCGGGCAATCGGTGTCGGTGTGGACGACGCAACCATCCTGCAGGTTGACACGCGGGCCGAGGGTGACGCGAGCGAGGTCGGCCCGGATCACCGTGGCGAACCAGACGTTGACACCCGCTCGACAAACAACATCCCCGCGGACGACGGCGTTGGCGGCGACGTAGTAGTTGTTGATGGCCTGCATGAGCCGCACCTGCTCCGGACACCCGGCCCGGCCCGCACCGCCCCCGGCATTGTACAGCACGCCCGGCGACAATAAAACACCCTGCACGCGCAGCTTTCCCTCCTCGCCGCTGCACCTGGGTCGGACAACCGGCCTTCCCCACGCACTCCAGTCCGGGAAGAGAGTACGGGAAAGCTGAGTGACCAGTAAACAGTGCTCGGTACTCGGTACTCGGTACTCAGTACTCGGTACATGAATTCTCCCTGGCTCCTACCGAGGGCGGCCGATCACTCCACCAAACCAGAGCCTGTGAGCACCAGCGCCGTTTTCTTCCCCTTCGATCTGTTCGGCAGCCGCGGGGCCGGCGCCGGGGCGGAGTTACTCGCCGACGCCTTCCGCGAGCTGCTGGCGGACAACCGGCGCGAGCGCGTGCCGACCCGGGCTCGTGCCTACCAGGGACAGGTCCGGATGCGCGAGGTGTCGTTCGAGACGCTCGACGACTATCGCGACTGGCGGCGGCGGGGGCGCCAGGCCGTGCGCCGGGCGTGGGACCGCGGCGACTTCCTGTTCTGGGTCGCCGGCAATCACCTCGGCGCTCTACCCGTTTATGACCACCTGGCGGGCGACCCGGACAGCACGCTCGTCGTCCAGTTCGACGCCCACCTGGACGTGTACAATCTGACCGACTGCACGGAGGAACTGTCGCACGGCAACTTCCTGCTGCACTGCGCCGGGCCGCTCCCCGGTATCATCAACCTCGGCCACCGCGAGCTGGTCTTGCGGCCGGAGTACGTCAGGCAGTATTACCGTGCTGCGTTCCCGGCGTCGAGCCTGGCGATCGACCCCGGACCGGCGGTTGCGCTGCTCCGGCAGGCCGGGCGAAAGGCGCGGCGGGTGTTCCTGGATCTCGATTGCGACGTGTTCGACCGCGCCTACTTCCCGGCAACTGCCCAGTCGGTGCCGTTTGGCCTGAGCCCGCAGGCGCTCCTTCCGCTACTCGAAGCGGTCTGGTCGGACCGGGTCGTCGGGCTGGCGGTCTCGGAGTTCGACCCGGCCCGGGACCAGAACGACCACTGCCTGGCCACGCTGATATGGCTGCTCGAGTACGTGTTGCTAAAACGGTACGAGGACCGTTCGTGACGGACGACCGGGTGACAGGCGCGCCGATTGCGGCCGGCGCCCCGCCCGGTTCCAGGAGGACTCTCGATGCCGACCCCCCTCTTCGTTTGCCACGCCAACTGCTGCCGGTCGGTCCTGGCCGGTTACCTGTACGAGCACCTGTTCCCGGGGTCGCACGCCCTGCACGCCGGCATCGAGGCAGGAGGCGAGATCAACGACCGGGCACTGGCGATGCTGCGCGCCTGGGGCATCGACGCCAGCGGCCACCGCCCGCACCAGCTGACCCAGGGGCTCTGCGACCAGGCCGACGGCATCTTTCTGATGGCGCCCGACTACCTGCGCCGCGTGCTGGAGGAATACGGCGCCAACCTCGCCGACAAGGCGTACCTGTTCGCCGACCCGTTCAGCGAGCCGAAATCGTTCCGCCGCGGCGAGTACCTCGTCTACGACCCATCCTTCGACGAGCGTCCGGTGCCGGTGCTGCTCCGCGAGTTCGAGTGGTTCCGCGAGCGCGTGCGGCAGATCCACGACGCCCTGTGGGGCAAGGGCAAGACGCTTGTTCCTGCCGCCCGGTATCTTGCCGTGCTGCGCGGCTGAGGTGTTGTCCGATGTCCAGTGCCAGCACCCCCCAGGAGCAGATGCGGCGGCTGCTGGCCGGCACCGCCCTCACCCAGGCGGTCCACGTCGCGGCGAAACTCGGCCTCGCCGACCTGCTGGCGGGCGGCCCGCGCACCGCCGCGGACCTGGCCGCCGCGACCGGGACGCACGCCGGCGCGCTCTACCGACTGCTGCGCACCCTGGCAGGCGAGGGGATCTTCGCCGAGGACGGCGACGGCCGGTTCCGGTTGACGCCCCTGGCCGAGTGCCTCCGCAGCGATGTGCCGGGGTCGCAGCGTGCCCTCGCCATCGTCCGTGGCGCGTGGCAGTACCGGGCGTGGGGCGAGCTGCTCCACAGTGTCCAGACCGGGCAGCCCGTCCTGGACCGGGTGTGCGGGGCGCCGCTGTTCGAGTTTCTGGCGCAGGATCCCGAGCGGGCGCGGTTGTTCGACGAGTCGATGGTGGGCGTCCACGGGCGCGAGACCGAGGCGATGCTGGAGGTGTACGACTTTAGCGGCGTCCGCGTCCTGGCCGACCTCGGCGGCGGTAACGGCAGCCTCCTCGGCGCCGTGCTTCAACGATATCCGCAGATGCGCGGCATCCTGTTCGATCTGCCGGGCGGAACGGAGCGGGCGCGCGACCGGATCGCCGCGGTCGGGCTGACGGATCGTTGCGAGGTCCGCGGCGGAAACTTCTTCGAGGCGGTCCCCGCCGGCGCCGACGCCTACCTGTTGCGACACGTCCTGCACGACTGGGACGACGAACGGTCACTCCGCATCCTCGCGAACGTGCGGGCGGCACTGGGCGAGGGCGGGAAGCTGCTCGTGGTGGAATGCGTCATCCCGGCCGGCAATGAGCCGTCGTTCGGGAAGATCCTCGACCTGTCGATGCTGGTGCTGACCGGCGGGCTGGAGCGGACGGAGGAGCAGTGGCGAGCGCTGCTGCGGGCGGGCGGTTTCCGCGTGACCCGCCTCGTCCCGACCCGGGCGGAGGTGAGCGTGATCGAGTGCGCAAGGGAGTAGTAACCCCCTCGCCGCGGCGCTTGCAAACCGATCGAGACCTCAAAAGCCCACTTCCCACCTGATATGGCGAGCAGCGCGGCGTAAGCCCGCCGCTCGATGCTTCAACCAGCGCCGGGCGCCGCCGATTCGTCCGTCTCGATTTCCGCGCCTTTTCACTTTTGGTGTCTGGTATAGTGGGGGCCATGACATGGGAAGGCGTGCATCGGCTGATGGTCCAGGCGAAGGGCGACACAGCCGCCTGGAACCAGCTTCATGCGCTGGTCCGGCCATTCTTGCTCGAGTTAGCCGGCAAGACGCTCGGTCCGGGCTGGCCGGACCGCAGCGCCTCGGACCTGCTGCAAACCACCCTCCTGCACGCCTGGGAAAACCTGGAAACCTTCCGGGGCGGGGTTGACGACGACAGTACCACAGCGATCCTCCGGGCGTGGCTGGCGAGGATCATGCGCAACGCTCATCACAATGACGTTCGCTACCACCAGGCCGGGCGGCGTACTCTCCGGGACGGCTGTAAGTTCCTTGCGGAACCCGAGCGTGCGGAAGCCCCGGCTCGGGATCCGACCCCGAGCCAGGCGGCCC
>JADLBT010000458.1 GCA_020847555.1 Gemmataceae bacterium | reverse complement strand
TCGTAGGCCGGGTTGACCTCCTTGGCGAACTTCAAGGCCGCATGGTCGGCGGGCAGATCTTTGAGGAGGTACGGGACGCCCGCCTGCTGCTCCCGCTTGAGGCGATTCGCAAGGCCCTTGAGGTAGTCGATGAATTCCTGCTCGCTCCTCGTCAACCGGCGGCCCTTGAGGATGAGGATGTAAGCGTCCTCGGCGAACGGCACCTCGTAGCCGGTTGGCGTGTTGGCGGCGAAGTGGAACAGACTCCCCGGCTTCATCACCTGCCGCCTGCCCTTGCTGCACAACACCCACGACCCCCGCACCGTGTAGATGATGCTCTCGGCGCTGTGCGGGTCCTCCTCGCAGTACATCCCGGCTGGCATGTCGATGAAGTGGGCCTGACAGTCCTGGCCCATCAGCAGCGGGCCGATCCGCCCCTCCAACGTCTCGACGCCCGCCGTCTGCTTCTTGTCAGCGATGTCCTCGACAATCTGGACGCCGGGGGCCAGATAGGTGCGGGCGGGGGTGCTCTCGGTCCGCGGGGCTTTCTCGACCTCCGCCACCCCCCGCCTGGCGAACGGCTCGGGGATCTCCTTGCCTATCGGGGTCGCCAGTGCCGTCTTCTTGGCGAGGGTCTGGTCGAGCCACGCCCCCCCCGCCTTGTAAAGCCGCGGGTCGTACTCCCGGCGGAAGCTCGTGAAGTCGTACCGCTCACGGAACCGCAGGGCCTCGTCGGCGGGCACCTTCTGGAAGCTGTGATCGACGCCGGGCAGGACCACGCAGGTCGTGGCGTGGTTGCCAGCCTTCCGCATCACCGAGACAATCGTGGCGGCGTGGCTCGGGGGCACGTTCATGTCCTTGTCGCCGCTGAGGGCGAGGGCAGGGGCTTGGATGTGGCGGAACATCTCGTCGGGCGGCATCTTCACCTCTTCTTGACGCCGCCGCAGGTCCACCGACTTCTTGTAGTCCCCGTCCACCAACTCGAAAGTCTTCTCGCCCTTCTTGGCGGCGGCGAACATGTCCTTGTAGCCCTTGCCCAGCGCCAGCTCGAAGCGGAGTTCCTTCTCGACCCAAGCCCTGTGTTCCGGGGCACTGTCGGCGTACTTGACGAGCGGGGCGAAGTTGTACTCGTAGATCGTCTCGCCCGGCCCGCAGTGCCCGCCGAGGAACACGTAGGCGTCGGCGGACGTGCCCTCCTTCGCCGCCAAGCATGCCAGATACGCCCCGGCGCTCTCGCCGATGACGGCGATCGGGCCGAACTCCTTGCGGCCCCGCACGTGCCGGATCGCCGCCGCCGCCACCGCCGCCTCGTCGGAGTAGGTGCCGGACCAGTCGGCCCTGGACTTGCTCTTCCCGTACCCCACCTTGTCGTAGCGGAGGCTGGCATAGCCCCTGTCGGCGAGGGCGTGGGCGAGCCGGGCCAGCGCATCCCGCTTCGACACGCCCTTGCGGACCAACTCCCCGTCTCGGGTGTGGGACAACGAGCCGCCGACGATGACGACGCACGGCACGGTTCGGGCGGCGTCGGTCGGGGACGGCTTCTTGCCGTGGTCGGGGTGGGGCAGCGTCAGCGTCCCGGCGACCTCGGCCACGGGGCAGGAGAAGGTCACGTCCTTCTCGATAGGCTCGTCGTGTCCTGTGACGGATAGCGGCCACAAGGCGAGCACGGCGATCATGCCGAGGCCGAACATCGGTACGGCGAGGCGAATCAGGGTTCGTTGGGAAAAGGGTGCTGGCATGGTCAGTCCTCGTGGTGCAAATCCGTCAAGGGGTCATTCTACCTCTGTGGGAAGGCGTGCCCGAACTGATGCGGGGTTGCCTGCAACGGACCGTCATTTCCCAGCGTCCGGCGACCCGACACCGAACAAAGCCGACACGGGACACTCGCTCGCATCGGCAAGGCGGGGCGGTCAGTCCTTCTGTTTGAGAGCCGCCAAGGTTCTCAGATCGCTTCGCCGAACATCGCCCGTTCCCGTGACCTCGTTCGTCTCGGTGTCATTTTACGGTTTCAGCGGACCAGCCGCACCTCGGCGACTCCCTGCGGAAGTAAGGGACCACCGCCTCGATTCGGGCACATTTTCGTTGACACGTCCGGCGCACGCCCCCTACCATCAACGCGCCGCCTCGCCAGGGGGAGGCGGCGCCATTTCCTGTTCCCGGGGGTCCATCATGAGTGTGCTGCGGAGACTCGCTACCGTCCTGACCGTGTCAGCCGTCTGCTGCCTGGGGTTAGCGACCGCGGAGAGCGGCCGCGCCGCCGCCGCAGGCGACAAGGACCAAAAGGGCAAAACCGTCACGATTACCGCGAAGGACAGCAACGCCAGGGTGAAACTCGCCAGGGGCGACACGCTCCAGGTGCGTCTGGAGGCGCAGCCCAGCACCGGCTACCTGTGGGTGGCGGCGAAGGAGGATCTGAAGTTCCTCAAACAGGACGGCAAGCCGACCTTCGAGCGCGGCGACAAGGACAAAAAACTCATCGGCGGCAAGGTGACCGAGGTGCTCCGCTTCCAGGCCGAGGCGGCCGGCGCGGGGGAACTGGAACTGCACTACCGGCGGCCGTTCGAGAAAGGCAAGCCGGCCGCGAAAACGTTCAAGATTCACGTCACGGTCGAGTGACACCACCCGGTCAAAGCCTTGCGGTACAGGTACGGGCAAGCGTGCGTTCCAGGAACCACGGGCTGCGCCGCGTGGGGAAGCCGCCAGCGCTTCCCCTGCGCGGCGCAGCCCGTGGGCTTTCAAGGGCTCTCTCACCCTCCCCTGCCGCCTTTTCCTATTTTTTCCAAATTGCCGAGTTTTTCAGGTAGGCGAACCCATCTCCCGATGTTAATCTGTCCCAGCACAGAACACTTTTCCCGCCGGCGGGCGATCAGTGAGTAGCGGGGGCGAACGGCGCTGTAGCCCCCCTCACCTCCTACTCTCTCTCCCACCAGGGAGAGGAGGAGAAAGGCCCAGCGCGACCGTGCCCAAGGAGATTTGCAGATGGCCTTCCGCAAAACCTGGCGTCGTCTGGTCGAACACCTGAGACGTGAACGCGCCGGCACCCCACCTGCCGTCTGTGCCCCGCGCGGCCGCTTCCGGCCCCTGCTCGAGGCGCTCGAAGACCGGGTCGTGCCGGCCAACTTCTTCGTGTCCACTCAGGGGATCGACGCGCCGGACCGCGGCTCCCAGGCAACCCCGTTCCGCACTATCCAGTTCGCCGTCAACCAGGCCCATAGCGGCGACCGCCTCCACGTCGCCCAGGGCGTCTACGGGTACAACCCGGCCGCCGACCAGCTGTCCGGGTTCCTCGGCGTGACCGCCGCCGTCACCGTCTTCGACAAGTCGCTGGAAATCTTCGGCGGGTTCGACAACGGATTCACCGCCATGAACCCGACGCAGTTCCAGACGATCGTCGATGGCGGCAACGCCCTCCGCGCCGTCTTCGTCCTGGCCGCCAACGCGGACATCAACTTCCGCATGGAGGGGTTTACCATCCAGTCGGGCCTGGCGCGCGGCGAGGCGCGGCTGACCGGGCAGGACCAGCACTTCGCGTTCGGCGGCGGCATGTGGATCAACACGGCCGGCCGGCAGAACAGCGGCACCCCCGGGAGCATCACCCTCAACAACCTGCTGTTCCGGGCGAACCGGGCCATCGGCAACGACCTCCCTGGCCAGGAGGAGGGCGGGGCCGGGGCCGGCGGCGCCCTGGCCCTGCGCTTCGTGCGGAACGTGAGCATGACAGGCGTGACCTTCGAGAACAACCTGGCTCAGGGCGGCACCGGCGGGGTGCGCGGCGGGGACGGCGTCGGCGGCGGCCTGCACGTGGACCGCTCGACCGTCAACGGGACGACGCTCACCTTCGCGAACAACCGAGCCGTGGCCGGCAACACCAACGGGGCCGGGCAGACCGGCGCCGGGCGCCGGGCGGACGGCGTCGGCGGCGGGGCCGGCATCCAGAACGGGTCCACCGTCATCCTGACCGGCGTGACCGCGACCGGCAACCTCGCCCAGGGCGGCAACGCCCCCAACGGCCAGGCCGGCAGCGGACAGGGCGGCGTGTTCCTCGCCGAGGATTCCGACCTGACCGTGCAGGACGCCAACCTGCGCAACAACACCGCCCGCGGCGGCGACGGCAGGGACGGCGGCCTCTCCGGCGGCGGCGCCGTCGTCAGCGACGCCGCCAACGTCACCCTCGACCGCGTGCAGGTCATCAACAACCTGTCCCTGGCCGGCAACGGTTCCAACCTGGCCGGGTCGCCGGGCGGCGGCGGCCTGTACTTCGTCAGCGTCAACCGCACGCGCCGAACGATCAATATCACCAACACCATCGTCGCCGACAACGAAATCCGCTTCCAGAGCGGCAATACGATCATCGGCGGCGGCGGCGGCGGCATCTGGCTGCAGGGCGTGGCCGCGACCATCACGCACGCGACGATCGCCAACAACCGCATCGACCCCAACCTGTTCTTTGGGCAGGCGATGATCCTGCTCAACGACGCGGCCCCGCAGCCGACGACGGCGACGGTCGCGTTCTCGATCATCGCCAACCACACCAACAGCAACAACCCGCTGGCCCCGGCGGTCGATGTCCGCAGCCAGAACGGGCGGAACATCCTTACCTACAACGTGTCGATGTACGCCAATAACACCAAGGACGACAACAGCGACGGCACCCCGGACCCGGCCGGCACGTTCAACGGGTTGAACACGATGATCCGTGTCGCCAGCGCCGGCTTCACCTCGCCGGGACTACCGAACTCCGACTACCACATCCTTGCCTCCTCGCCGGCGCGCGACGCGGCCTCCGGCAGCACGCAGACACTCGACTTCGAGCGGCAGACGCGCTCCGGCGTCCCGGACCTGGGAGCCGACGAGTTCGGGACGGCCCCGCCTGTGTTACCGCCCCCGCCGCCCCCACCGCCCCCGCCGCCCGGTTCGACGACGCGCGTCCTCAATCGGGACTCGATCGGCGTGGTGGATCGGGACAGCAACTGGTTCCTGCGCAACAGCAACGACGCCGGCGCGCCCGACTTCCCGGTCTTCACATACGGTCTGACGGACCACCAGGCGCCGGGCGCGGTCCTGCCGGTCGTGGGCGACTGGGACGGGCACAGCACCTCGACCGCGGCGATGGTCGAGTGCATCGACGATCCGCTCGGGACCGGCGAGATTGTCCTCGGGTGGAAGATGCGCAACACCAATTCCCCCGGCGCGCCGGACCTCGTGGTGATCTACGGCGCCAGTCACTCCATCCCGGTGGCCGGGGACTGGAACGGCGACGGTATCGACACGGTCGGCGTCGTCGAGGTGGACACGGCCAACAACCAGATGGTCTGGAAGCTGCGTAACAGCAACAATCGCGGGGCGCCGGACTTCGTTTTCGCGTTCGGCAGCGCCTTCGGCATCCCGGTGGTCGGCGACTGGGACGGCGACGGCGTCGATACCATCGGCGTGGTCGAGTCCCAGGGCGGTGTGCTGGTGTGGTTCCTGCGCAACGCGAACACTGTCGGGGCGCCGGACATTGCCCCGTTCGCCTACGGCGGGGCCGGGTGGAAGCCGATCGCCGGTGACTGGAACGACGACGGGGCGGACACGGTGGGCGTATTCGACCCGAACGCGATCTGGCACCTACGTAATGCGAACACCGCCGGCGCGCCCGACGCTGGCGAGTTCGCCTACGGTAACGGCGACTGGTTCCCGGTGGTCGGCGACTGGGACTTCCAGCCGGCCCCGGTGAGCGCGAGCCGGGAGGCCGCTGCGGCCCCGGCCACCGACGCCGTGCTCGGCGAGTCGGACACGGACCGCTGGTTCGTGGACCCGGCCCTGCTCGCGCTCGAAGATCCCGACGCCGACAGCCCACAACCGTAACCGGGGAAAGAACCGCGAAGCCAGGAACCAGGAGTCTGGTCTGGTCCTTAACGCTAGCAGACCAAACGCCCTGATGCCGACGAGCCGAAAGCGTCAGCGCCGGAACTGTCAAAGTTGCCGGCGCTGACGCTTCCGGCTCGTCGCGTTTGGTCTGTCGGCTCACCTTCCTTCACCTGGACGCAGCCAGCGCTCGAACCACGCGAGC
This sequence comes from Gemmataceae bacterium, assembly GCA_020847555.1. Next base: position 11,108 of record JADLBT010000458.1, on the reverse strand, counting down.
ATCTCGGCACGCATCTGCGGCGTGCAGGTGTGCCCGACCTGCGGGTAGAGTACGTTGCGGAAAGCGTTGCCGGCTCCGACCGCCTCGGTACACGCGGGCGCCTTGAGCGACTGGTGGCGGGCGACCTTGAGATGGCGCAGGACGCAATCGGCGACGGCCTCGGCGAGGCGCGCGTTCGCGGCCGCGGTGTAGTGCGTGCCGTCCTTGCCGAGCATCTTCGCCGGGCCGCCCTGCTCGACGACCCAGTGCAGGTCGTGGACGGCAATCCCCAGTTCCTTCATTACGCGCGCGGCGGTCGCGTTGTAGCGGCGCACGTCGGCCTCGAAGCGGTCGAAGTTGGCGCCGCGCTTCGCGTGCCGGTCGTCGAGGATCGGCGTGGTGCTGGCGAACACCAGGACCGCCTTCGTGCCCTTGCGCAGCCGGGCCACGATCGCGCGCAGGTTGGCCTCGTAGCGGGTGAGATCGACCTGATACGTCCCGTCCTTCTTCAGCTTCTTCAGGTCGTGGAGCCCGCAGTTGAAGTGAATCACGACCGGCTGGTTCTGCACCGCCCATGCGTCGAGGTGCTTGAGGACGTTGCTGCTGTCGCCGCCGTTGGCCTTCGGGCTGACGATGACCGCCCGCCCTTCCAGCCGTTTGGCGACCAGCGGGGCGTAGCCCATGCGGATCGAGTCGCCAATCAGGACGACGCGGGGCAAGTCGGCTTTCGCGCCCGCCGGGGGCTGGGCGTGGGCCAGGGGTGGGGCGGCGATCAGGGCGACGAGGCAGAGCGCGGGACTGTACCGCATGGTGCGTTTCCTCCAGCAGATCAGGGCCAGGTCGGCAGCGACGGGCGGGCCGCGACGTTGCCGAGGTGCAGCAGCAGAAGCAGGGCGATGACGCTCAGTCCGATGGCGGCGCCGACCGCGACGGTAAAGCCGCGCTGGATGCTGGTCCGCCGGGCGTAGGCGCCGATGAGGATCGGAATCGCGGTCCACCCGACCCCGCCGATGGCGAAGAACAGACCGACCGCCCGGCCGTGGAGGGCGGCCGGGAAGTGGCCCAGCAGCACCGCCATCACGGTCGGGAAGATCGGCCCGAACACCAGGCCGGCGCCGGCGACGGCGGCGACCGCCGGGCCGCGCCCACGACTGACGACCAGCGCCCCCAGGACGGCCACGCTGGCCAGCGCCAACCCGAGGATCAGGTCCGTCTCCAGGCCGGCCGGCAGGGTGAGAGCGGTCACCAGGCGCGTCGCCATGAACGTCAGCCAGAACCCCGACAGCAGGCCGACCGCCGTCTTCTCCTTCACCCCGCGCTCCCCCAGGTACGTCGTCGTCCACGCCGCCATCGACGCCTCCAGCGGGCCGTAGAAGAACAGCGCCATGCCGCACAGCCACAGCACCGGGTCGGCGAGCAGATCGCCCAACCCGGGTCCGACCGGGCCGGCGCCCGTCGGGGCCGCCGCGGGCACCAGCGCCGCAAAGTCCATCCCGAGAGCCAGGACGGCGGGCGTCAGGGTCAGGCACCCGAGCAGCGTCAGAGCGGACGGCAGGGCCAGGCGATCCGCGAGGTAGGTGAGCAACAGTGGGGTGAGGAAGGCGCCGATGCCGAAGAAGACGTTGGCGAGGTTGGTCGCATACGCGGTTGTCCCCGGGAAGGCGACCGGGGTGAGGACGTTGCCGACGTTGATCATCAGCGCCCAGCTGGCGCTCAGCAGGATGACGGCGGTGAACGCCCAGCCGTAGTTCCGCGCCCGGGCGAGGGTTATCAGGCTGACCGCCATCAGTGTGCCGCCGGCGACCATGACGACCTGCCGGCCGACCAGGTCGGTGAGGAACCCGGCAGTGAAGATCACCGGGATCATGGTGAACCCGAAGATCGACACCAGCCCGCCGATCCGGGTCTCGTCGATCTGGAGCCGGCGCGCCAGCGGCACCTTGACGCTGCCCAGCAGGGCTACGCCCATGCCGCCCATCAGCAGCGCCGCCACCATCATCGGTTGCAGCAAGGTCACGGCACAGCCCTCTCCTCGCCCGCGGCTGAGGTGTTTTACCAGCCGCAGGGGGTTGGCGCAGAAACTCTGGCCGGGTCACGCGCAGTCGAAATACTCGTCCTCGGGGCTCAGGGCGGGAACGCCGAAGACGACCGTCCGCACTCCCTCCGCGCTCCAAAGTCGGTGCGGCGTGTGCGGCTCGATGTACACCACCGTCCCCGGCTCGACGTCGATGACGTCCCCGTTCAACTCCATCTTGCCCCGCCCCTCAAGGACGAAGTAGACCTCGGTACACTCCTTGTGATAGTGCTTGACCGAGTCCTTGATGAACGTGATGTGGAAGTTGCACACGGGCGTGTCGGCGCGTGTTAGGGGCCGCGTGCTCTCGCCGCACGGGCAGGGGAAGGTGGGCGCTTCCTGGAGGCGGCGCACGAGGTAGCCGCGGGTCGTGGTCGCAGTCATGGCGAGATCTCCTGACGTTCCGCTGATCGCCGGTCCGGTGTAATATACCGCCTCGGCCCGCCCGCGTCCCCTCGCCGCCCGGCGCGAAGTGTCCGCGCCTCGCGCCAGTCCGCCGCAGTCAATCGGAGAGGTTCAAGGATGAGATGGCGCCCCTTCCCCCCCTTCGCCTGGTTGCCCCTCCTGCCGCTGGCCGCGCTCGCCGGCTGCGGGGAGATCGAGTCGTATGCCCCGGTGAGCGATCCGCCCGCCGCCGCGAAGACGAGCAGCGCGTTCGACCCGGAGACGGCGGGGGCGCTCCGCGGCCGGGTGACCTGGGAAGGGCCGCTGCCGCGGGTGCCGCCGTTCGAGGTTCGCTCCTACGTCCCGGTCGGCGAGCAGGGCCGGCCGCGCCAGAAGCGCGCCAATCCCAACGCCCCGATCATCGACCCGGCCACCCGCGGTGTCGCCGGCGCCGTCGTGTTCCTGCGCGGCGTGGCGCCCGAACGGGCGCGCCCGTGGGACCACCCGACGGTGCGCGTCGAGCAGCGCGATCGCCGGTTCCTCGTCGTGCAGGGGGACGCCGCCGCGAACGTCGGCTTCGTGCGGCGCGGCGATGAGGTGCGACTGATCGCCCGCGGCGAGCGGTATCATGTGCTGCACGCGGACGGCGCCGCCTTCTTTAGTCTGACATTCCCCGACCCGGACCGTCCGCGGACGCGCCGCCTCCCGGCGGCCGGCGTCGTGGAACTGTCGAGCGCGGCGGGGTATTACTGGATGCGCGCCTATCTCTTCGTGGACGACCACCCGTACTACGCCCGGACCGACGGCCGCGGCGAATTCCGCCTGGAGGGCGTGCCGCCGGGGCGGTACGAGGTCGTCTGCTGGCTGCCGTCGTGGGTCGAGGAGCGGCACGACCGCGACCCGGAAACCGGCCTGGTCACGCGCCTCTTCTTCCGTCCTCCGGTCGCGTGGCGGGCGCAGGTCGAGGTGCCCCCGAACCGGGATGCAGCGGCCGACTTCACGTTCCGCACCGCTGCCTTCGAGCGCTGAGGAGGGGGGAGGGGAGAGGAAGTGAGAAAGCCCACAGGCAGCGGCCCGTGGGCGAAGCGCTGGAGACTTGACCCACGGGACGCCACCCGTGGGCTTGACCTCCTCACTCCTCACTCGGCCGGTGCGTGGACGGCCCGGCCGTGCGGGTCAGATTCAACGCCGTGTTCACCAGCCCGATGTGGGAGAACGCCTGCGGAAAGTTTCCGACCAGCCGCCGCGCCTTCGGGTCGTACTCCTCCGACAGCAGGCCGACGTCGTTGCGCAGTTCCAGCAGGTGCTCGAACAGACGGGTGGCCTCGTCGCGGCGGCCGAGCAGGGCGAGGCAGTCCGCCAGCCAGAACGTGCAGGCGAGGAACGCCCCCTCGCCCGGCGGCAGGCCATCGACCGCCGGGTCCGGCTCGTATCGCTTCACCAGGCCGTCCGCCATCAACTCGCGCTGGACCGCCTCCACCGTGCCGGCGACGCGCGGGTCGTCGGCCGGCAGAAACCCGACGAGCGGGATCATGAGCAGGCTCGCGTCGAGCGCGTCCGCCCCGTAAGACTGGACGAACGTGTTGCGCCGGGCGTCATACCCCTTCGTACACACCTCGTCGCGGATCGCGTCGCGGGCCGCTCGCCAGCGGTCCACCGGCCCCGCGCGACCGTTGTGCTCGACCGCCTTGACCATCCGGTCGAACGCGACCCAGGCCATCACCTTCGAGTGGGTGAAGTGCCGGCGCGGGCCGCGCACCTCCCAGATCCCCTCGTCCGGCTGATGCCACGCCGATTCGAGGAAGCCCGCCAGCTCGCAGGCGACGCGCCAGGCGTTGTCGTCCGGCGGCACGCCGGCCTTGCGCGCCTGGAACATCGCGTCGAGCACCTCGCCGAAGACGTCGAGCTGAAACTGCCTGTAGGCCGCGTTGCCGACGCGCACCGGCCGGGCTCCCTCGTACCCGGGCAGCCAGTCCAGCTCGATCTCGGTCAGGCGGCGCTCACCGCGGAGGCCGTACAGGATGTTTGCCTGGGTCGGCGTGCCGGCCGCGGCGCGGAGCAGCCAGTCGCGCCAGGCGACCGCCTCGGCCGTGTAGCCGTTCTCCACCAGCGCCAGCAGGGTGAAGGTCGCGTCGCGCAGCCAGCAGAGGCGGTAGTCCCAGTTACGCACTCCGCCCAGCTGCTCCGGCAGAGACGTGGTCGCCGCCGCGACGATGCCGCCGGTCGGCGCGTAGGTGAGCGCCTTGAGAGTAATCAGGGAGCGGACGACCGCCTCCCGCCACGGACCCTGGCAGGTGCAGCGGCCGGACCACTCGCGCCACCAGTCCTCCGTCTGGCGGACCGTCTCGACCGCGTCGATCGGCGGCGGCGGGGGAAGGTGCGACCGATGCCACATGAGCACGAACGGGATTTCCTCTCCTTCGCGGACAGTGAACTCCGCGACCGTGGTCAGGTCGTGGCCGCGCACGGGGACGAGGGTGTCGAGGACGACGGCGTCCGGCCCGCCGACCGCCCTCAGCCCGCGTTCGGTGCGCCGGACCCACGGCACGATGGACCCGTAGTCGAAGCGCAGGACCAACTCCAGGCGCATCGCCACCTGGCCGCGCCGCCCGACGACGACGCGCACCAGGTCCGGCTCGGCGCTGCGCGGCGGCATGCAGTCGATCAGCGTCGCAGCGCCGTCGGCCGTCTCGAAGTCGGTCTCCAGGACCAGTGTGCCGTCCCGGTAGCGGCGCCGGGTCGTGCAGTGCTCGCCAGAGGGCGCGAGCAGCCACCGGCCGTGCTCGGGCGTGCCGAGCAGGGCGGCGAAGCAGGCGCCGGAGTCGAACCGCGGGAAGCACAGCCAGTCGATCGACCCGTTGCGGCCGACGAGGGCCGCCGTCTGGCAGTCGCCGATCAGGGCGTAATCCTCGATGCGCAGAGCCTGCGGGACTTCCCGCCCACCGCGTGACGATGCCCGATCCATGAACGCACACCTCGCTCCAGGGGAAGGGAAGTCGGAGACAGGACACTTGACGGGGAGGCGGCGCCGGCGCGGGAGGAAACCCACCGGGTCGCCGGTTCGCGACGGCCCGGTCGAACCCCTGTCCCGCTACGGCGTCATGGTCCAGCCGGCGAAGACGCCCAGAATGACCAGCAGGACGACGATGGCGAGGAACAGGAAGAACAGGAACTGCGCGATGTCGGCGGCGCCCGACGCGATGCCGGTGAACCCGAACAGCGCGGCGATCAGGGCGACGATCAGGAAGATCCCGGCCCACTTCAACAGACCCATGATGCGCTCCTTGAACGGATGAAGGTCTTCCACAAGAGTTTTTCGCAAACGCCATGCCGGCTCGATCGCAGAATCGGGAGTCCGTTTTCCGCTTGCCCATTGCGGCGGCGGAGGCGCACAATAAGCGCCGCGTCAGCGACCGATGGAAATGAGACCGCGCGCCATGAGCCGTTTCCCCTGCACGCATTGCGGCACTCCGGTTGAGGAGCCGACCCCGGGCCGGCCGTCCACCTGTCCCGGCTGCGGGGAGGTGTTCGAGGCTGCCGTCCCAGGCGCGGCGGACCTGCCACTCCCCGCACGGGAGTACGAGACGCGGGACCGTCCCGGGGCACACGCGCTCCCCATCGAGCAGCCGGCTCACTCCGGCCTGGGCGTGGCGTCGTCCGTGATCGGCCTGATCGTGATCGTCCTGGACATTTTGATTCTCATTCTCGTCCTTGTCCTGGCGTCCGGTCGGGCCGGGCGCCGCGAGATGCAGACGATCGGCGCGGTGGCGGGCGTGTTCAACTGTCTCGGCGTGGTGGCGTGCCTGATCGGCCTGGCCCTGGGCGTCGGCGGGTTGTTCCAGGAGTATCGCAACCGCACCTTCGCGGTCGTCGGAGCGGTCCTCAACGGTGCCGTGATTCTGCTGATCACGGGCGTTTTACTCTGGGCCCTGGCCGCGTCGTGGGGGCCGTTCTAGCCGTGGGCTGGCGCCGCAAAGTGGGGGCTGCCCTGAAGGGGCTGCTCCTGGGCGTCGGGCTCGGCGGAGCCTGCGCGTGCCCCGACGGGATCCTGCTGGGGGCCATTTTCACGGAGGGGCCGGAGGAGGTGGCGACCTGGGCGATCGCGTTCGCGCTGGGGGGTGCGGGCCTGGGCGGACTGATCGGGCTGTTGACGGGGGTGTTCGGGAGGCGCCTGGTTCTGCCTCCGCCTGGCGAGGACAGGAAGTCTCACTCCTGATTGACCCGCCGCGCGCCAGCGCGCGATCAGATCCGCGCGCTGGCGCGCGCGGCTGGTAACCATTCATTGCAACCTGGCATCAGACCTTGACCAGGATCGCGCCTTCGCCGTTGCGCAGCGTGATCTGGGTGAGCGGGCTGCCGAGCGTCCCATCGGCCAGCAGCGGGCGGTAGGTGCCGCCCAGGCTGTGCGTCGTCGCGCTCGGGTTGCCGATCGTTCCGCGCCGGCCGACCTCGTGGCCATACGAGAGCGGCTTGTACAGCACCCGCGCGTTGGTGTAGGTGCGCTGGTAGACGCGGTAGTCGAGGTTCGCGTCCATCGGATCCTTGCCGGTGGCGAACACACTCCACGGAGCGCTCGCCTGGCCGATGTTGTACGCCGCCGCCTCGACCCAGTGGCGCCGCCACGTCGTCGTCGTTTCGGAACTGCCGAAGAAGTTGATGAACGTCCAGTCCCGGTCGGCCAGCAGGTAGTAGTAGGCGAGCGTCGCCATCTGGGTGCGCGGGTCGTCCGGGGCGCCGTTCGTCGGCAGGCTGTCGATCACGGCGTAGGGCGACGGGCTGCGCAGGGCCAGGCGCTGGGCCAACCGGGCCGACACGGCCTCGAACAGATCCCACCCGTCGGCCAGCGCGCGGATGGTGTTCTCCTCGGAGTAGACCAGAGCCTGGCGGATGACGGCCTCCGACCCGGTGTTGACCATGACCAGGCGCGGCGCCTCGGTGCGGCTCGCTGTCCCGACCAGGTCGGCGTAGTCGGCCTGATAGTTCGCCACCGGCTCGCGCACCTCGCCGACCAGCGGCGGGTTGGCCAGCGAGTTGTCGATCATCACCCCGACCGCCGGCGGCTGGGTCTGCAGCAGCCGGTCGATCCAGGTCATCGCCCACGCCCGGAAATTCGGGTTCGACGGGTTGGTGGCGAACCGCATCTGGCCGTACCCGCCGTACAGCGCCCGGCTCTCGTACTCGAACCGGGCCTCCAGTCCCCGGGCGCGGTTGGCGAACTCGGCGTCGCTCAGGTAGCCGTCGCTGTCCAGGTCGGCGGCGTGGTCGAAGGCGGGAACCCATCCCGAGTTCCCGCCCCGGGCGGCGGTGTAGTCGCGACCGAGCACACTGCGGAGGATCGGCGCGATCCCAGGCGCGGTCGTCCGGTAGCGGATGAAGTACTGCGGCGCCGACCCGTTGATCCGCGCCGGCTTCCAGTCGTGCGGCGGGTTGAACCACATTCGGCCCGATCCGCTGGTCAGCACGCCGGTATCGTCCCCGAGACGCGACACGCGCTTCCACGCCGTCGGGTTGCCGGCCGTGTCCACCGCCGCCACATACTCGATCTCCGCCGCCCACCCTGACCCGCCGCGGAGCAGGACGTCGAAGTTGACCTCGCGGAACCGATCGGGGTAACCGAGGTACACCGAATCGCCGGCCTTGCTGCCGAACGTCGTGTACAGCCCGCCGCTCGTGCCGCGGGCGTTGACCGTCATGTCGCGCGGCGAACTCCCGTCCCGGTAGACCGTCCAGAACCAGTTGACCGGCTGGGACGACGGGCTTGCTCCCGTGTACGCGGTGGACCGGGCCACATGGTAGAACGCTGACTCCCGCGGCAGGCCGTGGGCGTCGGCGTAGGCGAGCCAGTCCGTCAGCAGGTTCTGGTACAGCGTGGACAGGTTCGTGTAGAGGAGCTGCGGGGTGTTCGGGGCGACGGCCGTGATCTGGTTCGTGAGCTGGCCTCCCTGGGTGACCACCAGATCGACCGCCCGCCGCAGCAGATCCTTCTCGAACTCGCCGATCTGCCCCTGGGCGTAGGCAACCTCGGCGACCCGGATGTGGTCGAAGTGGCGCGGGATCGCCACGACCGGCAGGGCGTCGGCGTTCTGCGTCAGCACCGGCAGGAAGGCGGACGCCGCGTTCCCGGCCAGGTCGAACGCCTGGGCGGTGAGGAGGTGCCCGCCGTTGGACGCGGAGCTGCTGTCGAACGCCCACTCGTAGGGAGCCTGGGAATCGACCGACCGCCGCACACCATCGACGAAGAACTCGACGCGGTTGACGGCGACGTTGTCCGACGCGGCCGCGCGGACGGCGACGGTCCCCGTCAGCGTGGCCCCGGGGGTCGGGGCGGTGAGCGAAACCTGCGGACCCACCGGGTCGCCAGCGGCCGAAAAGACCTGAAACTCGTCGAACAGGATGGTGCTCGGGACGCTGGCCGGGACGGCGAACCCGACCTGCCCGCCCCCGGTGATGGCGGTATCCTGCGCGGTCAGGGTCCAGGCCGGGGCGGCACCCCAGCGGCCGGTGGCGTCGAGGAACTGGTTCGTGTCCGGGCGGTACACCTGGGCGCGCAGCGTGCTCCCCTGCACGGACAGGGTCAGCCGGACCCAGCGGGCGTCAAACGCCTCGACCGTCTGCACCGCGTCGAGGGCGTTGAACGGGCCGTTGAGAACGCGGACGAGGCGCAGCTCCAGCCCCTGGTTCATCCGATTGACAACGAGCCCGTAGTACGTCGGGGCCGCAGTGTTCAGGTTGCGGGCACGGGCGACGAGGTGCGCGGGGACGCTGTTGTCGGTGTAAAGGTAACTGCTGACCTCGACGTCGGCCGGCTGCGGGTTGGCGACCCAGGTCCGGGCCGCCACCCAGTTGGTGGTGGTGGTGGACGCCAGGGCGCGCGGCCCGCTGGCCGCGTTCTGGGCGGTCGCCCCGAAGACGGCCGTTCCGTTGCTGCTCCACTGCGCCCACCCGCCGGGCAGCTGGCCGATGCCGACCGTGTCGAACGTCTCGGCCGGCCAGGGATTGGCCGAGGGGGCGTCGCGGGACTCGAGCCGCTCGACGCAAAGGATGACCTTGGGCTTCTTGCGAGGTTCGGGCATTGCACACCCCGGGGGAAAGGGTCAAAGCTGTGAGACGACGGGAAGAAGTGCCTGAGCGGCTGACTCCCACAACATCGTAGACAAGCGGACAAGGGGCATCTCAGTTGGGAGTGGCCCTGCTGCCCGAACCGCGCATGAGATAAATCGGCGCCCGGAGGTGGATTGGTTCGCCGACTTTGCCGCGCTGGCGCAGATTGAGTGAGACGGGGCGGCACCGCCCCGTCCCACTCGTTGTGACACCTGAGTGTCACTCGAGTTCCTTGATACGGATGCGCCGAAACTCAAACTTGCCGCTCTCGGACTGCAGGCCAACGCCGCCCCTGGCGCCGACCTTGTAGGCCTTCTCGATCACCTCGCCATTGCACCTGCACGCTGCCACGGTGCCCACGCTCACGTCGATCTTGCTCACCTCGACGGGCTTCCCATTGAGCTTAGCCACGGGCTTGCCATTTTTGACCGTGAGTTCGAGAAGATCTTGAGGCGAGACGGCCTTGCCGTTAACGGTCGTGCTGATATGGCCGCTTTTGACGGTGACGTCGAGTTCGTTCCACCCGCCCTTGTTAAACCTGGCCTTCGTGTACGGACCCACGGTGGGGTAGTCGCGCACCTGAAGCTGCGTGCCGCGGAGATAGAGCCCGCTGTCCGCGCGCGGCGCGGCGCGGAACTCGAGCTTGAGATGGAAATCCCTGTCGAAGTTCTTGACCGTGTAGAGATCGCCACCGCCCCCGCCATGAATGACGATTGCGCCGTCGATGACCTGCCACTTCTTGTTCGCTGTCTCGGTCTTGCCGTCCAGGGGGGTCTTCCCCGAGCGCCAGCCGGTCAAATCCTTGCCGTTGAACAGACTGGTGTAACCGGGTTCGACCTTGAACTCATCGCCTGCCCCGCCCGGCGACGCCAGCACCAACCCGGCGACCACGGCCCCCAGCAGCGCATGGCTGCCTCGCATGCATTTCATAACGATCCCCGCTGGTTCACTCCGGGGCCGGCCGCGGCAGGTCGCGACCGACGCGGCCCGCACCCCTGACCCGGTCCGGCGCCCGAGAGGCTGGAGTACCTTATAGAGGGATCCGGGGCGGCGGGTGAGGGGCGGCTGGCGGATCGATCAAACTCAGCCGGTGGCCTGGAAGGTGTGTTCGCGGTCCAGTGCGGGGATTTGGCCGGCGCGCTCCAGCGCCAGCGCCTCGCCGCGGATCCCTTCCAGCCCCTCGTGCAGGATGGTGATGACCCGCAGCGCCTCGCGCACGTCCTGCGCCTGCCCCGCCTCCAGTCGATGAACCACGAACTGGTACAGCCGGACGAGGTTCTCCGGCAGGTCGCCGTGGCTGACGTCCACCCCGACGGCGAGCGCGGCCACGGCGACACGGAGCCGCAGCAGGATCGGCTGGGCGGCGGCCCGGTCTTCCCGGGCGAGGTGGCCGTGCGCCTGCTGCAGCAATTCTCGAAGCCGGTCGTAGACCTGCAGAAGCACCTCGATGCGCGGGACGGTCGCCTCCTGCTGGACCCGGTATGCCTTGTAGGGGTTCATGCGTTGCGTCGCCTTTGTCTGGTGGCCGCGCGAATCACGCGAGCTTCATCGTGGTCAGCTGGGCGGCGAG
>JADLBT010000457.1 GCA_020847555.1 Gemmataceae bacterium | reverse complement strand
GGGATCTATAACTTCGTGACGAAGCGCGGGGCGTGCCGCGGGCGGCGGTCGAAGATCAGCTGGACGCAGGTCGAGACGGGGTCGGCGATCACGTGGAAGTATCCGAGCGTGATCCTGCAGGGCGACGATTCGGTCGGCGAGTTCTACTCGGTCGCGCTGACGAACAACCGGCAGCAGGCCGACACCGGCACGAAGATGATCCACCTCGGCAAGAACACCAGGAGCACGATCGTATCCAAGGGCATCTCGGCCGGGCACGGGCAGAACACGTACCGCGGGCTGGTGAAGATCCTCAAGGGCGCGGCGAATGCCCGGAACTACTCGCAGTGCGATTCGCTGCTGCTCGGTGATAAGTGCGGGGCGCACACGTTTCCGTACATCGAGGTGCGCAACCACACGGCGAAGGTGGAGCACGAGGCGTCCACGTCGCGGATCGGCGAGGACCAGATTTTCTACTGCAAGCAGCGCGGGCTGTCGGGCGAAGATGCGGTCAACCTGATCGTCAACGGGTTCTGCAAGGAGGTGTTCCGCGAGCTGCCGATGGAGTTCGCGGTCGAGGCGCAGAAGCTGCTCGGGGTGAGTTTGGAGGGCAGCGTCGGGTAAAGCTGAATTCACTGAGAAGACCAATGCTAACGATTCGCAACCTGCACGCCCGCGTCGAGGACAAAGAGATCCTCCGCGGCATCGACCTGCAAATCAACGCCGGCGAGGTCCACGCCATCATGGGGCCGAACGGCTCGGGCAAGAGCACGCTCGCCGGTGTCCTTGCCGGCCGCGACTTCTACGAGGTCACCGACGGCGAAGTCCGCTTCGACGGCAAGAATCTGCTCGACCTCGACCCCGAGGAGCGCGCCCGCGAGGGCGTCTTCCTCGCGTTCCAGTACCCGGTCGAGATCCCCGGCGTGAGCAACATGTACTTCCTGCGGTCCGCCGTCAACGCCGTGCGCAAGCATCGCGGTGAGCCGGAACTCGACGCCGGCGCCTTCCTCAAACTGGTCAAGCAGAAGATGAAGGTGCTGCACATGAGCGACGACCTGCTCAAGCGGCCCGTCAACGAGGGGTTCTCCGGCGGCGAGAAGAAACGCAACGAGATCTTCCAGATGGCGATCCTCGACCCGAAACTCGCCGTCCTCGACGAAACGGACTCGGGCCTCGACATCGACGCCCTGCGCAGCGTCGCCGATGGCGTCAATGCGCTGCGCAGCCAGGACCGCGCCATGCTGATCATCACCCATTACCAGCGCCTGCTGGAGTACATCGTACCGGACAGGGTCCATGTCCTCTTTGAGGGCCGGATTGTCCGCTCGGGCGGCAAGGAGCTGGCGCAGGAGCTGGAGGCCACGGGATACGCCAACATCCGGCAGCCCCAGCCAGCGTGAGGAGGGGCAGATGGCAAAGCTCACGGATGGCGCCCCGTGGGCCAAGTCCCTGGCGCTGCGTCCACGGAGCGTAACCCGTGGGCTTTACGAAGCAAGAGGCACCATGATTGACCTGCTGGCAGAGAAGGAACTGTACCTGGAGCAGCACGGCCGGGTCCTGTGTGCGGCGGGCGGACCGGCCTGGGTGGGACCGCTACGCCGCGCGGCGATCGAACGCTTCGCCGAACTCGGGTTTCCCGGCCCGCGCGACGAGGACTGGAAGTTCACCCCCCTCGCCCCGCTCGCCGCTGTCCCCTTCCAGCTGGCGACCGGCCAGGAAGGCCACGGCCTGACCGCTTGCGCGGTGCTGCGCGAGGCGCTGGACGTTGGCGCCCCGACGCGCCTGGTGTTCGTGAACGGCCGCTTTGCCCCGCAGCTTTCCTCGGCCGGCTCGCTCCCGGCGGGCGCGATCGTCGCCAGCCTGGCGGGCGCGCTGGAGCAGCACCGGGGACTCGTTGAGCCGCACCTGGGCCGGGTGGCTCGCGGCGAGACGCAGCCCTTCGTTGCGCTCAACACCGCCTTCCTGCGCGACGGCGCCCTCGTCCACATCCCGAAGGGCGTCGTTATCCGTGAACCGATCCACCTGATCTTTGTTGCGACCGCGGCCGGCGAGCCGACGGTCGCCCACCCGCGCACCCTCGTCGTCGCCGAGGCCGGGAGCCAGTGCATCCTGGTCCAGAGCTACACCGGGGTCGGCGACGGCGTTACCTTTACCAACGCGGTGACCGAGGTAGAGGCGGGGCCGAACGCCTTCCTCGATCACTACAAGGTGCAGCGCGAGTCGCCGCGCGCCTTCCACCTTGACGTGATGCAGGTACGCCAGGCGCGCGCCAGCAACTTCCGCTCGCACGCCCTCACCCTCGGCGGCTACTGGGTCCGCAACGAGGCGGGCGCCCTGCTCGGCGGCGAGGGGTGCGAGTGTACGCTCAACGGCCTGTACCTGGCGGACGGCAGCCAGCACGTCGATAACCGCACGACCATCGACCACGCGAAGCCGCACGGTGCCAGCCACGAAATTTACAAGGGCATCCTCGACGGCAAGGCGCACGGCGTCTTCAACGGCAAGATCTTCGTCCGCCCCGACGCCCAGAAGACGGACGCCAGGCAGACGAACCAGACGCTGCTGCTGTCCGAGGACGCGGTCATCAACACCAAGCCGCAGCTGGAGATCTTCGCCGACGACGTCAAATGCACGCATGGCGCCACCGTCGGCCAGCTGTCCGCCGACGCGCTGTTCTACCTGCGCTCGCGCGGCATCGGCGCCGACGCGGCTCGCGCCCTGCTGACCTACGCCTTTGCCAACGACCTGATCGGCCAAATCCGCGTCGAGGCTCTCCGCGCCGGTGTGGAGCGGCTGCTGCTCGCGCGTCAGCACCTGCCCGAAGCGTCTCCCGAGGATTCGCCCCTCGCCGAGGAAAAGGCCCCATGAGTGTCCTCCCCCCCGCCGTCACGCTACCCACCCCGCAGGCAACGTCCGCTGCTCTCGACGTCGAGCGCCTCCGCCGCGACTTCCCCATTCTCGCCGAGCAGGTCCACGGTAAGCCACTCGTCTACCTGGACAACTCGGCCACCGCACAGAAGCCGTGCGCTGTCCTCGACGCGGTTCGCCGGTACTACGAGCACGACAACGCCAACGTCCACCGAGCCGTTCACGTCCTGAGCGAGCGCGCCACCGAGGACTACGAGGCGGCCCGCGTCAAGGTGCAGAAGTTCCTCGGCGCCAACTGTCTGCGCGAGGTCATCTTCACGCGCGGCTGCACCGAGGCGATCAACCTCGTCGCCAGCACGTTCGGCCGCAAGCACGTTGGCCCGGGGGACGAGGTCGTCGTCACGGCGAGGGAGCATCACTCGAACATCGTCCCCTGGCAGATGCTCTGCCAGGAGAAGGGCGCTCGCCTGCGCGTCGTGCCGATCAACGACACAGGCGAGCTGCGGCTGGAGGAACTGGAGCGCCTGCTCACGCCGCGGGTGAAGATGCTGGCGCTGGTCCATGTTTCCAACGCCCTCGGGACGATCAATCCGGCCAAGGACATCATCGATGTGGCCCACTCGCGCGGCATCCCGGTGCTGGTGGACGGCGCCCAGGCGGTGCCGCACCTGGCGGTCAATGTGCAGGCGCTGGGGTGCGATTTCTACGCCTTCTCCGGCCACAAGGTATACGCCCCGACCGGCATCGGCGCTCTCTACGGGCGGCCCGAACACCTGGAGCTGATGCCGCCGTGGCAGGGCGGCGGCGACATGATCCGGACCGTCACCTTCGAGAAGACCACCTGGAACGAGCTGCCGTACAAGTTCGAGGCCGGCACGCCGAACATCGCCGGAGCCGTCGGCCTCGGCGCCGCCCTCGACTACGTCCAGGCGATCGGTCTGGAGAACATCGCCGCCCATGAGGAACAGCTCCTGCGGCACGCCACCGCGCGCCTGGCGGACATTCCCGGAGTGCGCCTCATCGGTACGGCCCGGCACAAGGCGGCGGTCATCTCGTTCGTGGTCGAGAACCCGCCCCTGGCGGCGCTGGACGTCGGCACGCAGCTCGACCTGGAGGGAGTGGCGGTCCGGACCGGGCACCACTGCTGCATGCCGCTGATGGAGCGGTTCGCCATCCCCGGCACGGCCCGGGCGTCGTTCGCCCTCTACAACACGCTCGACGAGGTGGACGCCTTCGCGGATGCGCTCCGTGCGCTGGTCACCCGTGCGGCCGCGAAGGTTTGTGCGAGCGTTGTCGCGACCGCGAATACCTCTCCAGCCGAGCCGGTCTACCCGGACGCCGCCGCCGACAGCCCGGAGGAGGCGGCCGAGGAGGTGATCGATCTGTTCGACTTCCTCGACGACTGGAACGACAGGTATCAGCACCTCATCGAGCTGGGCGAGAAACTGCCGGAGATGCCGGCGACGTACAGGACCGACACAACCCGGGTCCACGGCTGCCAGAGCACCGTCTACCTGCATGTGCGCCGCAAGCCGGGGACGGCCAACGTGGTCGAGTTCCTGGCGGACAGCGACGCCGCGATCGTGCGCGGCGAGCTGGCGCTGCTGCAAAAGGTGTTCTCCGGTCAGCGGGCCATCGACGTGCTCGGGTTCGACGTGCAGGGCTTCTTCCACCGGCTCGGGCTGGACCGCCACCTGAGCCCGACCCGGCGCAACGGTCTGGCGGAGATGGTCAAGCGAGTCCGGGGCTTCGCGGCATCCCTCGCCGCCGCGCAGTGAGGTGGCGGGAACCCGCGGGAGGCACCATGAACTTCAAACGAACGGAGCTGGGCATGAGCCGACTCGGTCCCTCCGCGGCTGGGCCAGAGCCGGCCGATACAGCCGCATCCGTGCCGGAGGCCGGTCCCGCCGCCGAGGCGCCCCAGACGCCAGCGGTCGAACTCACACCGGACCAGATCGAGGCGCTGGAGCAGGAGATCATCGCCGTCCTGTATACCTGCTTCGACCCCGAGATCCCGGTCAACATCTACGAACTGGGCCTCATCTACGATATCGACGTGCAGCCGACCGGGGCGGTCGGGCTGCGCATGACGCTCACCTCGCCCGCGTGCCCGGTCGCCGGGTCGCTGCCGCCCGAGGTCGAGGCCAAGATCAAGCGCGTCCCGGGCGTGGCGTCGGTCAAGGTCGATGTGGTCTGGGATCCGCCGTGGGACAAGGACCGCATGTCGGAGGCGGCCAGGCTGCAGCTCGGCCTCGACGACTGGTGAGGCGCAGCCCGACCGAGCACCCCATCCGAGCCCGCAGCGTCAGCGCGGGACGAGACAAGCCCCGCGCTTACGCTTCGGGCTC
>JADLBT010000456.1 GCA_020847555.1 Gemmataceae bacterium | reverse complement strand
GAGTGGCTCCTCCAGCCGCAGCTCACCCGCGGGCAGGAAATTACCTATACCGGCTGGTTCACCGAGGACACCATGAGCCCCGGCGTCCAGCGCCGCAACTCGTACCGCCTGAATACCTCTCTCCTGGTCCTGGAAGCGTCAAAGCAACAGTCTTCCGTCGCCGTCCTGACGGTGCTGAGCCTGCAGGAGCCCCACCCCGGACAGGGAAAAAAGGCCGACCCGTCCCAGGCCAGCACCCCTTCCTCGACGCGCCTGGAGATCCTGGAGGTCGAGCCGCAGGGCCGCGTGCAGGCAGGCCCCGGCGTTTCCCTCGCCGTCCCCCTCGACGGACCGCCGACGAGCGAGTGGGGGGCGCTGGTGGAGTTGCCCCGCGCGGTCGTCGGGCTGAACCAGTTCTGGGAGGTGCCGGAGGGCGGCCGGCCGCCGCGCAGCTGGCGCGTTTCCGGGACCGAGGTCGTTCACGGCGCCGTCTGTGTCAAGCTCGTCGGGACGCAGCAGTCGGCCGACTGGGATCTGACGCGCGGCCGGGCCGACCAGACCGCCTGGCGCCGCGTCGATACCGTCTGGCTGGCGCCTCAGCTGGGCGTCGCGTACAAGGTCGAGCGGGTCATCGAGCGCCGCGACCCCGCGCGTACCGAGCCGACCTACCGCTCGGTCCTGCGGTACGAGCGCGACAGCCTGGTGAACTACCAGGGGAAGCTGTTCGACGACTGCGCGGCCGAGATCGAACACGCCCGCAAATTCCAGCAGGACGCGGCCCCGCTGCTGCGCCAGCCGGCGCTGTATCGCGGCCAGATCGATGCCCTGCTCAAGCGGATCGACCACCACCTCCAGCGCCCGCAGCCGGTCGGAGCTTACCGCAAGGCCGTTGTCCAGGTCCGCCGCCGCGTCGAGGGCGCGCTGCGCGGGCAGGTCACGCCGGAGCCGGGGACGAATGACCCCGGTCCGGTCAACACCCGAGCGGTGCCGGGCCAGCGGGTTCCCGATTTCGTCGTCACCGAGTTGATCAACCACCAGTCGGTCCGGTTGTACCGGCTGCTGGGCCGGCCGGTCGTCCTGATGTTCTACAACCCCGGCACCGAGATCGGCAGACAGGTGCTACGTTTCGGTCAGACGGTCAGCGAGCGCTACCGGCCGGGCGTGACCGTACTCGGGCTGGCCGTGACCGACAACGAAGATCTGGTACGCAGGCAACAGAAGGAACTGGGGCTGACGTTCCCCATCCTGGATGGGAAGGGGTTGCATCAGACCTACGGCGTCGATACTACTCCGCGGCTGGTGGTGCTCGACGGCGAGGGCATCTTTCGGGGCGGTTACACTGGCTGGGGCGATCATACGGCCCGGGAGGTCGCGGGCGAGGTGCAGCGGTGGCTGCCGAAGTAGGTAAGCGGCCGGCGAACTCACGCCACCTCGCTCCCTCAGTCCCGCCCCTCCCCACCCGGCACAATCGCCCCACTCGCCGCAACCGGAACGACTGGCGCCCGCGGTCCTCGGGAATGCGTTCGGAAGGCTGTCGGCGTCTTGTCTCTGCGAAAGGCGGGCCGATACGATGATCTGGTGTCCACCCGGGCGAGAGGAGGCTGGGAGGCACGCGCGATGACGGACTATCAGATTCAACCGAATACCCGGCGCTGTGCCGTGACTGGTCGGGAACTGCGTCCGGGGGAAAAGGTCTACACCGCCCTGGTGGAGGAAGGCGGCAAGTTCCTCCGCCAGGATTACAGCGCCGAGGCGTGGCAAGGGACGCCGCCCGGCGCGTTCAGCTTCTGGTGCGGCCGCGTCCCCGCCCAGGAGGAGGCGAAGAAGCCGCGCATCGACGACGACCTGCTGTTCGACTGCTTCCAGCGCCTTGCCGGGCAGGCCGACCCGAACCGGGTCAACTTCCGATACGTGGTGGCGCTGCTGCTGATGCGGCGCAAACGGCTGCGGTTCGACGAGGCCCGCAAGGACGGCGGCCGCGAAGCCCTGTGCCTGCGCTGCACGCGCACCGGGGCGAAGTACGAGGTACGCAACCCGGCCCTGACCGAGGAGCAGATGACCTCCGTGCAGGAGGAGGTCTTCAAGGTTCTCGGCTGGGATTAGTTCCGTTCCCCGCAAGCCCGCGCTCGGAACGCGAGGAAGGGGTGGTCCGTGCGTCGAGTCGTTTCGTGTCTGGCCTTCGGCGGTCTGCTGGCCCTGGCTGGGTGTAACAACACCCGCCTGGGCGTGATCAACCGCGGCCCGAGCGTGCCGCCGCAGGCGTCCACCCAGGTGCC
Source organism: Gemmataceae bacterium (assembly GCA_020847555.1). The sequence goes on along the minus strand of JADLBT010000456.1, from coordinate 342 downwards.
GACGGTCAAGGCTCTCGTCGATTACATGGACAACAACGCCCAGCTCGTCCAGGGGCTGGCGAGCGACGACGTCACCCTGAGCGTCCATCAGGGGCTCAAGCCGATCCCGAACCTCCGCGCCCGGCTCGCGTGTCAGCGGCCGCGCAACTTCCGCCTGACCGCCGAACTCCTCAGCAGCACCGAGGTGGACATCGGCTCCAACCAGCAGGAATTCTGGTTCTGGCTCAAGCGTGCCGAGCCGCCGGCCCAGTACTTCTGCACGTACCAGGATCTCTCCGCCGGCCGGGTGCGCGTCCTGCCGTTCCCGTTCCAGCCGGAGTGGGTGGCGGAAACGCTCGGCGT